>NZ_JBYTEO010000053.1:0-49572 GCF_058791355.1 Pseudomonas sp. EB271-G4-1 | reverse complement strand
GGCTGCGATCTTTTGACCTTGCCTTGAAGATCAAAAGATCGCAGCCTGCGGCAGCTCCTACAGTTCCTCCCGTTATAACTCTCTATATAGCCGATCGGTATTTATAAAATAATATAAATGTCGGTAGGTTATATATCGTTCAAGTAATTAATTAAGAGTTGCGCCAATGCGCTTCAATTACTTGAATACATATGTGCCTTATTGCTACAGCGGTGCGTTCTATTTAGTAACTGTCTACTCGCGGGGAGCTGAACGCTATTCGCCATGAGCGCCATTGAATCTTCGTTTCTGAACCTGTCCTATCCTCCGCAGCTCGATCTGGGGCCGCAACTCACGCACGAACAATTGCTCAGCTCTATGCAGTCGACCATGGCGCGCCACAAAGGCGGGCCGGTGTGGTTGTTCGCGTATGGGTCGCTGATCTGGCGCCCTGAATGCACGGCGGTCGAGCGCGTTCGTGGGCGAGTGCATGGCTATCATCGCGGTTTGTACCTGTGGTCCCACGAGCATCGTGGCACGCCGGAAATGCCCGGGCTGGTCTTTGGTCTGGATCGCGGCGGCTCCTGCAGCGGTTTCGCCTATCGCTTGCCTGATGAACAGCTGGACGCGTCGTTGTATGCGCTATGGAAACGTGAGATGCCATTTCCGTCCTATCGCCCGCACTGGCTCAACTGCCGACTGGAAGACGGCAACCAGGTTCAGGCATTGGGATTTGTCCTGGAGCGGCATCTGCCCAGTTATGCCGGCAACCTGCCGGATCATGTCCTGAGCCACGTGTTCGAGAACGCTTGCGGGCGCTACGGCACTACTCGCGATTATGTCGAGCAGACCGCCCACGCCCTGCGTAGCCACGCCATGCCAGACCGCAATCTGGAGGCGCGGCTCAAGCGCTGCAAGTCAAAGGATGATCAAGCCAGTGCTTCGCGGCTCTGACTGGCGACTTGCTTGTGCCATAGGGTTGGCGCCAGGAAGGCCATCGCCAGCAGGCAGGCGCTGATCAGCAAGATGAAACCGCCGTCCCAGCCGAAATGGTCCACGGTGTAGCCCATCGCTGCACTGGCCGCGACCGAACCTCCCAGGTAGCCGAACAGCCCCGTGAAGCCCGCAGCCGTACCGGCGGCTTTCTTCGGTGCCAGTTCCAGTGCCTGCAGGCCGATCAGCATCACCGGGCCGTAGATCAGGAAGCCGATGGAGACCAGCGCAATCATGTCGACAGTCGGGTTACCGGCCGGGTTGAGCCAATACACCAGTGTCGCCACGGTCACCAATGCCATGAACACCATGCCTGTCAGGCCACGGTTGCCACGGAAGATCTTGTCTGACATCCAACCGCACAGCAACGTGCCCGGAATACCGGCCCACTCATAGAAGAAATACGCCCAGGACGTCTTGTCCACAGTGAAGCCCTTGGCCTCCTTGAGGTAGGTCGGTGCCCAGTCCAGCACGCCGTAGCGCAGCAGGTAGACAAAGACGTTGGCCAGGGCGATGTACCAGAGCATCTTGTTGCGCAGCACGTACTTGACGAAGATTTCCTTGGCGCTGAATTCCTCTTCGTGGCTCGCGTCGTAGCCTTCCGGATAGTCGTTCTTGTACTTCTCGATTGGCGGCAGGCCGACCGATTGCGGGGTGTCGCGCATGGTGATGAAGGCAAACACCGCCACGGCCATGGCCACTGCCGCCGGTACATAAAACGCAGCGTGCCAGTCGTTGAACAGGCCCATGCCGATCAGGAACAGTGGGCCGATCAAGCCACCACCCACGTTATGCGCCACGTTCCACAGCGACACCACGCCACCGCGTTCCTTCTGCGACCACCAGTGGACCATGGTCCGCCCACTTGGCGGCCAGCCCATGCCCTGCGCCCAGCCGTTGATGAACAGCAGGATGAACATGATGGTCACGCTGGACGTCGCCCAATGTGCGAAACCGAACGTGAACATCACCGCTGCCGAGACCAACAGGCCGAACGGCAGGAAGTAGCGCGGATTGGAACGGTCGGAAACGATGCCCATCAGAAACTTGGACAAACCATAGGCAATGGCAATCGCCGACAGCGCCACGCCCAATTCTCCACGGGTATAGCCCTCTTCGATCAGATAAGGCATGGCCAGGGAGAAGTTCTTGCGCAGCAGGTAGTAACCGGCGTAACCGATAAAGATACCGGCGAAGATCTGCCAGCGCAGGCGTCGGTAGGTGCTGTCTATTTTTTCTTCAGGCAGCGGAGCCTGATGTGCGGCAGGACGAAAGAAAGCAAACATTCAAGAGCTCCAAATTTCTTGTTTTGACTGCGGATGCGAATGTTACAGTTTCGTTACCGAAAATAGCATCGGTTCTCATCGACAAAACAGCGGAAATGTTGGAAATCGAGCGTTCTTTTATGAACATGTCGCTCAGACGTAAATGAAGGGCGGTGTAGGAAGCGTTACCGTTTCGACGTAGATGTGCCTGATCTGAACGCAATAGGGCAGCTTTTTGGGAAAGGTCCTGCGCTTTTACCGGAAGCCATGACCTTCAGCCCAAAGCCTTCGATCTTTACCCTTTGTCTGGCAGCCAGGTTTGGCGATGCAGGGTAAGAAGGGGGATGCGTTATGCGGTGGGTTATGTGTTTGGTGCTGTTGGTTTTGTCTGTTGAAAGTAGGGGAGGTGACGTGTTCCTGATACCGGAGCACAACCCCAAGCCGATTTATCCGCCAGCGCTGCAACGGGCCGGAATCATCGGTGATGTCAGGGTCAGGTTTACGGTCCATGCCGATGGCTCGGTCAGCAAGGTAAGTATTTTGCAAAGCGATCATCATGATTTGGCCGAGGCGTGCAGGGTGGCGATAGGGCAGTGGCGGTTCAAGCCATGGACGGTTGAGGATGGGAAGCCTGCGGAGCAGGAAGTGATTGCGCCGATGGTCTTTGGATTCAATTCAGCGTTACCCCTTCATCTCAATGAATGGCTTAAGAAACTGAAATGTCGCGATCTCAATGAAGTCACGGTCAACACGCCCGAACACGCCTGGGCTGATACCACTGCGTTCCACTACACCCGTGCCTATTTATCGAATGCCTTTTCTGCCACAACGTTGCCTAACGAGCGTCGCCTGGCGCTGATAGCCGGGATGAACAGGAAGGTGCCGGTCATTGTCAGGGAATGCCTGAACAATCCGGTGTCCAGGTACGTGAGGTTTTTACCGGAGGATATTCGCAAGTTGCTTTAGTTTGGGGCGGCCTGGACACCATTGATGGGAGTCCAGACCGTGTGGCGGGCTCAGCGAACCTGCACAACCACCTTGCCAACGGCCTTGCGCTGGCCCAGGTCATTGATGGCCTGCGCGGCATTGCTTAGCGGATACACCTGCGACACCAGCGGCTTCAACTTGCCTTCGGCAAACCAGCCAAACAATTGCTGGAAGTTGGCGGCGTTATCCTGCGGCTGACGCTGGGCGAACGAGCCCCAGAACACGCCGAGTACAGCCGCGCCCTTGAGCAGTGCGAGGTTTACTGGCAGTTCGGGAATGCGTCCGCTGGCAAAGCCCACCACCAGCAGGCGGCCGTTCCAGGCGATGGCGCGGATGGCCTGGTCGAACAGGTCGCCGCCCACCGGGTCGTAGATCACGTCGGCACCCTGGCCATCGGTCAGGCGCTTGATTTCGTCCTTGAGGCTGGTTTCGCTGTAGTTGATCAGCTCGTCGGCACCCGCGGCCTTGGCCACGGCAAGTTTTTCCGCGCTGCTGGCCGCGGCGATCACCCGGGCGCCCATGGCCTTGCCGATTTCCACAGCCGCCAGGCCGACACCGCCGGAGGCGCCCAGTACCAGCAGGGTTTCGCCGGGTTGCAGGTGGGCGCGCTGCTTGAGGGCGTGCATCGAAGTGCCATAGGTCATGCTGAAGGCGGCGGCGGTGTTGAAGTCCATGGAAGGCGGAATCGGCAACACGTTGTAACCCGGCACCGCGACCTGTTCGGCGAAGCTGCCCCAGCCGGTAAGGGCCATGACCCGGTCACCGACTTTCAGGTGGCTGACTTTTTCGCCCACGGCGCTGACTACGCCGGCGGCTTCACCGCCGGGGGAAAAAGGGAAGGGCGGCTTGAATTGGTACTTGCCCTCGATGATCAGCGTGTCGGGAAAGTTCACCCCGGCGGCGTGCACCTCCAGCAGGATTTCGTTCTTCTTCGCGACAGGACTGGCGACGTCTTCCAGCACCAGCGATTCGGCAGGGCCGAAGGCTTTGCACAGCACGGCTTTCATCAGGGCTATTCCTTTGGGAGTGTTGGCCGATAAGTGTAGGTGTGTGAGTCGACGGGTCAACGAGCATGCCCGGCCCTGATAACCAGCCATAAGCTTGTGCTGGCGTAGCGGGTGGTTATGCTAGGCCGCAAACCGGATAAGGAGCGAATTGTGAAAGCGTGGATCATGTTGTTGCTGGGCCTTTCCTTGCCTATGGCAGCGGTGGCCGAAGAGGCCAAGGAAGAGGTGGCGCCGAAGGTCAATTACGTCACCTTGAGCCCGCCGTTCGTGGGCAACTACGGGCTCGATGGCACGCCGAAGCTCAAGGTCTACAAGGCTGATGTGGCATTGCGTGTGACGGGTGACGAGGCCGCCAAAGCGGTGAAGGCCAACGAACCGTTGATTCGTAATCAACTGGTGGCGCTGTTTGCCCAGCAGTCCACCGAGACGATGAACAATGTCGAGGCTAAGGAAAAGCTGCGTCAGGAAGCCCTTAAGCAAACCCAGCAGATCATGAATGATGAAACCGGCAAACCGGTGGTTGAGGACCTGTTGTTCAACAACCTCATCATCCAATAAGGCTTGCGTTGCCCGGACGGGCCTCTTCGCGAGCAGGCTCGCTCTCACATTGGAATGCGTCCCCTGTGGGAGCGAGCCTGCTCGCGAAAGCATTCTGATTGCCGCCGCACATCTTACGGCTTAAGTGCTATCACCGCCGCCCACTGCTCCGCCGTCACCGGCATCACCGAAAGCCTCGAACCCTTCTGTACCAAAGGCATCTCCGCCAGCGCCGCCTGTTGCTTCAGATAATCGAGCTTCAACACCCTGGAAAACGTTTCCACATGAGCGACATCGATAGCACTCCAGGCGTTTTTATCCGGTGTTGCCTTAGGGTCGTAGTAATGGCTCTCAGGCTCCAGCGCCGTCGGGTCCGGATACGCCGCTTCGACAATCTTGCCAATCCCGGCAATCCCCGGCTCAGGGCAGCTCGAATGGTAGAAAAAGAACTCGTCCCCCACCGCCATTGCGCGCAAAAAATTACGCGCCTGATAGTTGCGAACCCCGTCCCAGCGCGCTCTGCCAAGCTGCTCCAGGCCTTTGATCGAGAGTTCGTCGGGCTCGGATTTCATCAGCCAATAGGCCATGGTTTGGCTCCTTGCGAAGTGGGTGGAAAGGTTGTCGGGCAATTTTATGACAAACCGACAGTCGGTTGACGCCAGCATTTGCGTGCGGGTTCACGTTGTCGCAAAATGCCGGCCTTTCAAGCTTGACGCTGCTGCACGGCCTACAAACGGAAACCGCTGCTGTCATCGTGTTGATATGCCTTTGGGGGGCAATCGATGAAACGCAAACCGGATTTACTTTGGATTTTGGTTATTTTGTTCGGCCTTGGCGTCGTGACCACTGGCTATGCCCAAAGCCTGTGGAACAACAAGACCGATGCACCCATCGAGGTCTCGGCGCTGCAGCAACAGTCGACAGCCTTCAAGCGCTGATCCTTGCTTTTTGACGCCTGAGCGTGGTGGCGTCTAGCCTGCGTAATACCAGGCCTTGTCCGTCACCGTTCCTTGCAACGGCACATCCCAGCTCGCTTGAGCCAGTCGCTCGACCTTCTGGCATTCATGGGCCAGCCCTAGCAATGTCGGTTTACGCCAGTCATTGCGGCGCGCCAGGTAGGCGAGGCTTCGATCATAGAAGCCGCCGCCCATGCCCAGGCGTCCGCCAACATCGTCAAACCCCACCAATGGCAGCAGCACCAGGTCCAGCGCCCAGACTTTGCGTTGTCGTGCGAGGTTGTGCCTGGGTTCGAGGATACGGAAGCGATTGGGCTTGAGCTTTTCGCCGGGGCGGATGCGCTGGAACACCATTTTGGTTCGCGGCCAGGCACTGAGCACCGGCAGATAGGTGGCCTTGCCCCGACGTTGAGCCGCACGCAACAACAGGCGCGGATCGATTTCACCGTCGGTGGGCAGGTAAAGAGAGATGTGTTTGGCGCGGCGGAACAGCGGTTGCTGGGCCAATTGCTTGTACAGCCCGCGAGCCGCCTGGCGCTGCTGACTGGTTGTCAGTGCGCGGCGGGCCTTGCGCAGCATGCGTCGAAGTTGCGGTCGAGGGAGCAGCGCAGGTTCGGTCATGGATTTTGGCTTCGGCAATACGGTTACCTAAAGCGCCTCTGTAAAAAAGCAGAGCAGTAAAAACGCCGATGCCGGTATTAAAACCGGCATCGGACTGGAATCAGGCTCCCCGGATGTGCCGCTGTCGACTTAGCCCTTGAACCCGAAAGTTCAAGGTGGAAGACGCAGTAGGCTTTAAGGCTTTCCGTCTAGCGGACATGCACACCAGCCCAACGTGCGACCTCCAGGGTATAGCAAATCGGCTCAGGGACATCGCCAACTGGCAAGCACCCCAGGGAGTGATCAGAGTATACCGCAAGCGGTGACGCGAATCAGCCCTTGGTGACATCCGGATCAGTGGCGAGCACCAGATCGACGCGATCGAGCAGGTCGCGCACCTGTTCGCGGGTTGAACCGCTGGCCTGGATATCCGGTCGTTCTTCCTTGTGCAGCAAATCGTGCGTGATGTTCAGCGCGGCCATCACGGCGATGCGATCGGCGCCGATGACTTTGCCGCTGCTGCGGATTTCGCGCATCTTGCCGTCCAGGTAGCGAGCGGCGCTCACCAGGTTGCTGCGCTCTTCCTGGGGGCAGATGATCGAATATTCTTTGTCGAGGATCTGCACAGTGACGCTATTGCTTGAACTCATGAGTCTTGCTCCAGGGCCTTGAGGCGCGAAATCATCGATTCGACCTTACGCCGGGCGATTTCGTTTTTTTCAATGAGGTGCGCGCGTTCCTCGCGCCAGGTCTTTTCCTGAGCTAGTAAGAGTCCATTTTGGCTCTTAAGTTGCTCGACTCGGGTAATCAACAGTTCGAGTCTGGCCATCAGCGCTTGCAGGTCGGTGTCTTCCATTGTGTCCACTGTTCGTCTGATGGGTGGTAACTGTAGGAGCGAGCATGCTCGCGATGAACCTGAGAACGCCGCGGGGTGTCAGGACCCCAGGGATATCGTTGACGACCATCGCGAGCGTGCTCGCTCCTACAGGGGTAGTCGATGTAGGATACAAGGCCTTCATTCTAGACATAGCGCCGTCTGGCGCCTAGCTGCCCATGACCATTCAGAATTCCCCGTACCAAGGCTTCGCCACCCTGCTGACCTCCAGCGGTCATAACGTCTCGCCTGCCGAACTGCACGGCCTGCTGCTCGGCCGCAGTTGCGCCGGCGCCGGTTTCGACGCCGAAGGCTGGCTGATCGACGCCGCCGAACTGCTCGAAAGCGAGCCGCAGGACAACGTTCGCAGCGCCCTGATCGGCCTGCAAGAGATGGTCAAGGGTGAGCTCACCGGCGACGACGTAACCGTGGTCCTGTTGCTGCCGACCGACGACGCTCCGCTGACCGAACGCGCCGTGGCTCTGGGCCAGTGGTGCCAAGGCTTCCTCAGTGGTTTCGGCTTGAATTGCCGCGACAGTAGCATGCTCAGCACTGAGGCAACTGAAGTGTTGCAGGATCTTGCAGCCATTTCCCAGGTGCAAGACGCGCTGGAAGAGTCCGAAGACGGCGAAACCGACTATATGGAAGTCATGGAGTACCTGCGCGTCGCGCCGCTGCTGCTGTTCTCGGAAACCAAGAAAGACGCAGCGGCTGCGGCCAAGCCGTCGCTGCACTGATCAATGCCAGGGAACGCCATCTGCCCATGATTCATATCCCGAAATCGGAATACAGCCGTCGCCGCAAGGCCCTGATGGCGCAGATGGAACCCAACAGCATCGCCATCCTGCCCGCCGCCGCGGTAGCCATCCGCAACCGCGACGTCGAGCACGTCTATCGCCAGGACAGCGACTTCCAGTACCTCAGCGGTTTTCCCGAGCCTCAGGCCGTGTTGGTCCTGATGCCAGGGCGCCTGCATGGTGAATACATCCTGTTCTGCCGTGAACGCAACGCCGAACGCGAGTTGTGGGACGGCCTGCGCGCCGGGCAAGAGGGTGCGATTCGCGACTTCGGTGCCGACGACGCCTTCCCGATCACCGACATCGACGACATCCTGCCCGGCCTGATCGAAGGCCGTGACCGCGTCTACTCGGCCATGGGCAGCAACCCGGAATTCGACCGGCACCTGATGGAATGGATCAACGTGATCCGCTCCAAGGCCAACCTCGGCGCCCAGCCGCCGAACGAATACGTTGCCCTGGATCACCTGCTGCACGACATGCGCCTGTATAAATCGGCGGCAGAGGTGAAGGTGATGCGCGAAGCCGCACGGATTTCCGCCCAGGCACACGTGCGTGCGATGCAGGCCAGCCGCGTCGGGTTGCATGAGTTCAGCCTGGAAGCCGAACTCGATTACGAGTTTCGCAAAGGCGGGGCGAAGATGCCGGCCTACGGCTCGATCGTCGCGGCGGGGCGCAATAGCTGCATCCTGCATTACCAGCAGAATGACGCGCTGCTCAAGGACGGCGATCTGGTGCTGATCGACGCCGGTTGCGAGATCGACTGCTACGCCAGCGACATCACGCGTACCTGGCCGGTCAACGGCAAATTCAGCGCAGAACAGAAGGCAATCTACGAATTGGTGCTGGCCGCCCAGGAAGCCGCGTTTGCCGAGATTGCCCCGAACAAGCACTGGAACCAGGCCCACGAAGCCACGGTGCGGGTGATTACCTCGGGCCTGGTCGAGCTGGGACTGATGCAGGGTAACGTCGACGAACTGATCGCCAGCGAAGCCTACAAGGCGTTCTACATGCACCGCGCCGGTCATTGGCTGGGCATGGATGTGCATGACGTCGGCGAGTACAAGGTCGGTGGCGAATGGCGCGTGCTGGAAGTGGGCATGGCGCTGACCGTGGAGCCGGGGATCTACATTGCTCCGGACAACCAGAGCGTGGCGAAGAAATGGCGCGGCATTGGCGTGCGCATCGAGGACGATGTCGTGGTCACCAAGGCCGGCTGTGAAATCCTGACGAAAGGCGTACCGAAAACCGTCGCCGAGATCGAGGCCCTGATGGCGCAAGCACGGACACAAGCGGCATGAATCGAGTCAACCTGGCGATTATCGGTGGCGGCCTGGTCGGCGCCAGTCTGGCGTTAGCCTTGCAGGCCGGGGCAAAGGCCCGTGGCTGGAAGATCGTGCTGATCGAACCGTTTGCCCCCGGGGACAGCTATCAACCCAGTTACGATGCGCGTTCCACGGCGTTGTCCTTCGGTGCGCGGCAGATTTATCAGCGCCTGGGCGCCTGGCAGGAAATCTCCCGCCGCGCAGAGCCGATCAAGCAGATTCACGTCTCTGACCGTGGGCGTTTTTCCACGGCGCGACTGTCGGCGATGGAAGAGGGCGTTCCGGCGCTGGGGTATGTGGTGGAAAACGCCTGGCTTGGCCATTGCCTGTGGCAAGGCCTGGACCAGGACGTGATCAGTTGGCGTTGTCCGGCGGAAGTCACGCGCATGGAGCCGCTCACTGATGGCTACCGCCTGACCCTGAATGACGAAACCACGCTCGATTGCGACCTTGCGGTGCTCGCCGATGGCGGCCGTTCAGGCTTGCGCGAGCAACTGGGCATCGGCATCAAGAAACGCCCATACAACCAGAGCGCGCTGATCGCCAACATCACCCCGAGCGAAGCCCATGACGGCATGGCGTTCGAACGTTTCACCGACGACGGCCCAATGGCGTTCCTGCCGTTGCCGGACAATCGTTGCGCGCTGGTCTGGACCCGCCAGGGCATGGATGCACAGCGCCTGGCCGCCCTTGATGAGCGCAGTTTCCTGAGCGAGCTGCAGGGGGTGTTCGGTTATCGCCTTGGCACGTTGAAGCAAGTCGGTGTGCGGCACTTGTATCCGCTGGCGCTGGTGGAGGCCGAAGAGCAGGTGCGCTCGCACCTGGTGGTTCTCGGCAATGCTGCCCACAGCCTGCATCCGATTGCCGGCCAGGGGTTCAACCTGTCCCTGCGCGATGCCCAGGCGCTGGCCGATGCGCTGCTCGCCAGCGAACGCCTGCCGGGCGACTTCGCCACCTTGCAGGATTACCGCGAGCGCCAGCGATTGGACCAGAGCCTCACCGTGGGCTTCTCCGACCAGGTCACGCGCCTGTTCGGCAGTACTCAGCCGCTGGTCTCATTGGGCCGCAATCTGGGCCTGCTCGGTCTTGATCTGCTGCCGCCGGCCAAGCGCTGGTTCGCCCGGCAAGCCATGGGCCTGGGTACTCGCCCTGATGTTTAAGTGGCTGACGCGCAGGTTTGGCAAGGCCCGCTTGATGTGCCGGTTCATGAACCTCTATCCGCCGTACCTTGGTGCCGGGGTTCGGGTGCGGTACATCAGCGATGACTTTCGTGATGTCCAGGTGTCCATGGGCTTGAGTTGGTACAACCGCAACTACGTCGGCACGCAGTTTGGCGGCAGCCTGTATTCAATGGTCGATCCGTTCTTCATGCTGATGCTGATGGAAAACCTTGGTCGCGAGTACATCATCTGGGACAAGTCCGCCGACATCGATTTCATTGCGCCGGGCAAAGGCCCGGTATTCGCCCGTTTCAACATCGATGACACCTTGCTCGACGAGATCCGCCGGCAGACGGCGGAGGGCAAGAAGTACCTGCCGCAATTGCAGGTCGATATCCATGACGGCGCCGGCCACCTGGTGGCGCGTGTCGGAAAAACCCTTTACGTGCGGCTCAAGCCGCAAGCGAGACAGGCTTAAAGCATGGAAATGCGCGCAGATCTGCTGATTGTCGGGGCCGGAATGGTCGGCAGCGCCCTGGCGCTGGCGTTGCAGGACAGCGGGCTGGAAGTCCTGCTGCTCGATGGCAGCCCGTTGAGCGTCAAACCCTATGACCCGCAGGCGCCGTTCGAGCCGCGCGTGAGTGCATTGTCCATTGCCAGTCAGCGAATTCTCGAACGCCTGGGTGTTTGGGACGGTATTGCCAGCCGGCGCAGCAGTCCCTACAGCGACATGCACGTCTGGGACGGCAGCGGCACCGGGCAAATCCACTTTTCGGCGGCCAGCGTGCATGCCGATGCCCTGGGCCATATCGTCGAGAATCGTGTGGTTCAGGACGCCTTGCTCGACCGCTTGCACGACTGTGACCTGGGCATGCTGGCCAATGCGCGCCTGGAACAAATGCGCCGCTCCGGCGACGACTGGCTGCTAACCCTGGCCGATGGCCGCACCTTGCGCGCGCCGCTGGTGATCGCGGCGGATGGGGCCAACTCGGCGGTGCGACGCCTGACTGGTGTCGCCACGCGGGAATGGGATTACCTGCATCACGCCATCGTCACCAGCGTGCGCAGCTCTAAACCTCATCAAGCGACCGCCTGGCAGCGGTTTACCGACAATGGCCCGCTGGCGTTCCTGCCGCTTGAACGCGACGGTCAGCAGGATTGGTGCTCGATCGTCTGGTCGACCACGCCGAGCGAAGCCGGGCACTTGATGGAACTCGATGACGAGGATTTCTGTCGTGCGCTGGAGCGGGCCTTCGAAGGTCGACTTGGCACGGTACTGAGTGCGGACCCACGCCTGTGCGTGCCGCTGCGTCAGCGCCATGCCAAGCGGTACGTGGCAGAGGGCCTGGCCTTGATCGGCGATGCCGCGCACACCATTCACCCGCTGGCCGGGCAGGGCGTGAACCTCGGTTTCCTGGATGCTGCCGTGCTGGCCGAAGTGCTATTGCAAGCGGCAACCCGTGGCGAGCGACTGGCGGACGTGAAGGTGCTGAGCCGTTACGAACGTCGGCGGATGCCGCATAACCTGGCGTTGATGGCGGCAATGGAAGGTTTTGAACGGCTGTTCCAGGCTGACCCGTTGCCGGTGCGCTTGTTGCGTAATGTCGGGTTGAATTGGGTCGATCGGATGCCCGAGGCCAAGGCGCTGTTTGTGCGTGAGGCGTTGGGGTTGATCGGGGATTTGCCGGCGCTGGCCAAGGCTTGACATCTTTGCTGCGGCTGATGGCCTCTTCGCGAGCAGGCTCGCTCCCACAATGGAATGCATTACAACAGTGGGAGCGAGCCTGCTCGCGAAGGCGTCGGTACATTCACCATTGATTCCCACCCGTGCAACATCTGGTAACTCCTCCGGAAACTGTTCGATTGAGAAGCGAAATGTGAGTCCTTATCATTTGATCTCACTTTTTCAATCGAGAGACCGCTCCCATGTTGGCACCGAAGCGTCTACTGACCGCACTGGCCCTGACCCTGATCGGCAGCACCGCCGCCCAGGCCGCTGACGAGGTGGTGGTCTATTCCTCGCGCATCGATGAACTGATCAAGCCAGTGTTCGATGCCTACACCGCGAAAACCGGCACCCAGGTGAAGTTCATCACCGACAAGGAAGCGCCGCTGATGCAGCGAATCAAGGCCGAGGGTGAGAACACTCCCGCCGACCTGCTGCTGACCGTCGATGCCGGCAACCTCTGGCAAGCCGAGCAGATGGGCATCCTCCAGCCCTTCACCTCGAAAACCATAGACGCCAACATTCCGCTGCAATACCGTGCGGCCTCCCACGCCTGGACCGGCCTGAGCCTGCGGGCGCGGACCATCGCCTATTCCACCGACCGAGTGAAACCGGGCGAACTGACCACCTACGAAGCACTGGCCGACAAGAACTGGGAAGGCCGCCTGTGCCTGCGCACGGCGAAAAAGGTCTACAACCAGTCCTTGACCGCCACCCTGATCGAAGTGCACGGCGCCGAGAAAACCGAGCAGATCCTCAAGGGCTGGGTCAACAACCTGTCCACTGACGTGTTCTCCGACGACGTGGCAGTGCTCGAGGCCATCAATGCTGGCCAGTGCGACGTGGGCATCGTCAATACCTACTACTACGGTCGCCTGCACAAGCAAAAACCGGATCTGCCGGTTAAACTGTTCTGGCCGAACCAGGCGGATCGCGGCGTGCACGTCAACCTGTCGGGCATTGGCCTGATCAAGCACGCGCCGCATGCGGAAGCGGCCAAGGCCCTGGTGGAGTGGATGACCACGCCAGAGGCACAGAAGATCTTCGCTGATGTGAATCAGGAATACCCGGCCAACCCGACCGTGCAACCCTCCGCCGAAGTCGCTGCGTGGGGCAAGTTCGTCGCCGATACCCTGCCGGTGGAAGTTGCCGGCAAGCGCCAGGCCGAAGCGATTCGCATGATGGATCGCGCTGGCTGGAACTGAGTCGCCCGCAATAAAGAGCAAAAGATCGCAGCCTTCGGCAGCTCCTACAGGGTGATCACCGACCCAATGTAGGAGCTGCCGGAGGCTGCGATCTTTTTGCGTTTTCCCTACACTTCAAGATTTTGCGAGAGCTATACCTTGGCCCACCCCGCCCAACGCCGCTGGTATCCCCTGGTCTTCGCCATCGCTGCGCTGGTCCTGCTTCCCCTGAGTGTCCTGCTGCTGTCCTGGCAAGCCATCGACCCGCAGATCTGGTCCCACCTCTGGGAAACCCAGATGCCGCGCCTGCTGGGCAACACCCTGACCCTGGTATTCGGTGTCGGCGTTGGCGTCACGGTCCTGGGGGTGAGCCTGGCCTGGCTCACCAGCCTTTGCGAATTCCCCGGTCGGCGTTGGCTGGACTGGGCACTGATGCTGCCCTTTGCGATTCCGGCCTACGTGCTGGCATTCGTCTTTGTCGGGCTGCTGGATTTTGCCGGTCCCGTGCAAACCCTGTTGCGAGAGTGGTTCGGCAGCGGCCTGCGTTTGCCGCGTGTGCGCTCCACGGGAGGGGTGATCCTGGTCCTGGTGCTGGTCTTCTATCCTTACGTTTATCTGCTGGCGCGCACCGCTTTCCTGGCTCAGGGCAAGGGGCTGATGGAAGCGGCACGGGTGCTCGGTCAATCCCCATGGCAGGCGTTCTGGCGCGTGGCGATGCCCATGGCGCGCCCGGCCATCGGTGCTGGCGTAGCCTTGGCGCTGATGGAAACCCTGGCGGATTTCGGTGCCGTGTCAGTGTTCAACTTCGACACCTTCACCACCGCCATCTACAAGACCTGGTACGGGTTCTTCAGCCTCTCCAGCGCCGCGCAACTGGCCAGCCTGTTGCTGCTGGTGGTGATGCTCGTGCTCTACGGCGAGCGGCGTGCCCGCGGCGCCAACCGTGCGAGCAATGAACGGCCACGGGTCAAGGCGTTGTATCACCTGCGCGGTCTCAAGGCACTGTTGGCGACGGGGTGGTGCGCTCTGGTGTTCGCCTGCGCCTTTGTCATTCCTATGCTGCAGCTGGTGGTGTGGTTCTGGCAGCGCGGTCGCCTGGATCTGGATGAGCGTTACACCGGCCTGATCATTCACACGTTGTACCTGGGGGCGATGGCGGCGTTGATCACCGTCAGTGTCGCCCTGGTATTGGCGTTTGCCCGGCGGCTGGCGCCGACCCGGGGGATTCGCGCCGGGGTGAGCCTGGCCAATCTTGGCTACGCCTTGCCCGGATCGGTGCTGGCGGTTTCGATCATGCTGGCGTTCAGTTACCTCGATCGCGTGTTGGTGATCCCGCTCTCCGGCTGGCTCGGCGGGGCTGGCAAGCCATTGTTGCTGGGCAGTCTGTTGGCGCTGCTGCTAGCTTACCTGGTGCGCTTCATCGCTGTGGCCTACGGTCCGCTGGAAAGCAGTCTGGCGCGTATACGGCCATCTTTGCCCGAAGCGGCACGTAGCCTGGGCGTCAGTGGGCCGCGACTGTTTTTCAAAGTGTATCTACCTTTGCTGCTCCCCGGTTCGATGAGCGCGGCCTTGCTGGTGTTCGTCGATGTGCTCAAGGAAATGCCCGCGACCCTTCTGATGCGCCCGTTCGGCTGGGACACGCTGGCGGTGCGGATTTTCGAAATGACCAGTGAAGGTGAGTGGGCGAGGGCGTCTTTACCGGCCTTGACCCTGGTTTTGGTCGGGCTGCTACCAGTCATCGGATTGATACGACGTTCGGCGCATCGAAACAGCTAGGTGCCAGTCCTACACCTTGCGGCTACAATGCGCGGCATTCGGTGCGGTCCGTCTGACAGATAAGGTAGTGAAAGCGGCTGGAAGCCTTTTATTTCAAGGTTCCCGCACAAATTATCACTCGACCGCACCTTCGCCACGCCCGGAAGGAGAAACCCATGGGACAGCGTACGCCTCTGTATGACCTTCATCTTGCCCTCGGCGCGAAGATGGTCGATTTTGGCGGTTGGGATATGCCTCTGCATTATGGATCCCAGGTCGAGGAGCACCATCAAGTGCGCCGCGATTGCGGTGTTTTTGATGTATCCCACATGACCGTGATCGATGTCGACGGCCCCCAGGCCAAGGCTTGGCTCCAGCATTTGCTGGCCAACGACGTCGAACGCCTGCATAAACCCGGTACCGCGTTGTACAGCACCATGCTCAATGAGCGCGGCGGTATCGTCGACGACATGATCGTCTATCGTCTCGAAAGCGGTTACCGCTTGGTGGTCAACGCCTCCACCCGCGACCAGGACCTGGCGTGGATGCAGGCGCATCTCGATGGTTTCGACGTACAGCTCAACGAGCGATCCGAATTGGCAATGCTGGCCATTCAAGGCCCCCATGCCCGGCACAAGATTGCCGAGCTGGTGAGCCAGGCACGCGGCGCACTGATCCAGAAACTCAAGCCGTTCGAAGGTCGGCCCGACGGTGACTGGTTCATCGCACGCACCGGCTACACCGGTGAAGACGGCCTGGAAATCATTCTGCCTGCCGACCAGGCGCCGGGGTTCTTCAACGATCTGGTGGGGGCGGGCATTTCCCCCATAGGCCTGGGCGCGCGCGACACCCTGCGGGTCGAGGCGGGCATGAACCTGTACGGTCAGGACATTCACCAGGACGTTTCCCCGCTGGCCTCCAATATGGCCTGGAGCATCGCGTGGGAGCCTTCCACTCGCCAGTTCATCGGCCGCCCGGCGCTGGAAGCCGAGCGCAGCGGTGGCGTACAACATAAACTGGTCGGTCTGGTCCTTGAGGAACGCGGGGTTTTGCGCGCTCATCAGGTGGTTCGCATCGCCAATGTTGGCGAAGGGGAGATCACCAGTGGTAGTTTCTCTCCTACGCTAAGCAAGTCCATTGCACTGGCGCGGGTGCCGATGGCCACCGCCGACCGCGCGGAAGTGGAAATCCGTGGCAAGTGGTACCCGGTCCGAGTGGTCAAGCCGACCTTCGTGCGCCATGGCAAAACCTTGATCTAACCTTTCCCGGCGGATGTTGACCGCCGATAAATTTCCTGAGGACACAGAACATGAGCAATATCCCTGCCGACCTGCGTTTTGCCGAGAGTCACGAATGGGCTCGCCTGGAAGCCGATGGCACCGTCACCGTGGGCATCAGCGATCACGCGCAGGAAGCGCTGGGTGATGTGGTGTTCGTTGAGCTGACTGAAGTCGGCAACGTCTTCGCCGCCGGTGATCAGTCTGGTGTGGTGGAGTCGGTCAAGGCCGCTTCCGACATCTATTCCCCGGTTGCCGGTGAAGTGATCGCGGTCAACGAAGCTCTGAGCGGTGAGCCTGAGTTGCTCAACTCCGACCCGTACGGCGCGTGGATCTTCAAGCTCAAGCCAAGCAACACGGCTGACCTGGACAAGCTGCTTGATGCAGCGGGTTACAAGGCCGCCATCGGCGAGTAAGCCTTCAGCGTTATCTCAAAGCCCCGACCTGTCGGGGCTTTTTTGCTTCTGGCGATTTTTCCCCTGTAGGAGCGAGCACGCTCGCGATGGTCGTCAACGATGACGCTGGAAGCCTGACACCCCGCGGTGTTCTCAGGTTCATCGCGAGCATGCTCGCTCCTACAAGGGTTCGGGTCTGGCATCGACTGCTATGCTGGATTGACCGAGTTGCATCGACGCTGAGCGCCAGCCAAGAGAGAGCCCGTCATGTCCCAGTTGCCGTCCCTGAGCCAGTTACGCGACCCCAATGCCTTTCTTCGCCGCCACCTTGGCCCTGATGCCGCCGAGCAGCAGGCGATGCTCGACAGCCTTGGCCTCGGCAGCCGGGTCGAATTGATCGAGCAGACGGTCCCGCCGGGAATCCGCCTGAACCGACCACTCGACCTGCCGCCAGCCCTCGACGAAGAAGCCGCACTGGCCAAGCTGCGCGGTTACGCTGAGCAAAACCAGGTCTGGACCAGCCTGATCGGCATGGGCTATCACGGCACGTTGACCCCCGCCGTCATCCTGCGCAACGTCCTGGAAAATCCCGGCTGGTACACCGCGTACACGCCCTATCAACCGGAAATCGCCCAAGGCCGGCTTGAAGCGCTGTTGAATTTCCAGCAGTTGACCATCGACCTCACGGGACTTGAACTGGCCAACGCCTCGCTGCTGGATGAAGCCACTGCGGCCGCGGAAGCCATGGCCCTGGCCAAGCGGGTTGCCAAGTCGAAAAGCAATCTGTTCTTTGTCGACGAAAACTGCCATCCGCAGACCATTTCCGTGGTGCAGACCCGTGCCGAAGGCTTCGGGTTCGAGCTGATCGTCGACGCTGTGGATAAGTTGAAACAGCACCAGGTATTTGGTGCACTGCTGCAATATCCCGACACCCACGGCGAGATCCGTAATCTACGTCCGCTGATTGATCATCTGCATGCCCAGCAGGCGCTGGCGTGTGTCGCCACTGATTTGCTGAGCCTGCTGCTGCTCACCCCGCCGGGGGAGCTGGGTGCCGACGTGGTGTTCGGTTCATCCCAGCGTTTTGGCGTGCCCATGGGTTACGGCGGCCCTCACGCGGCGTTTTTCGCCAGCCGTGACGAGTACAAGCGGGCGATTCCCGGCCGCATCATCGGCGTGTCAAAAGACGCCCGCAGCAACGTTGCCCTGCGCATGGCGCTGCAAACCCGCGAGCAGCATATCCGTCGTGAAAAGGCCAACTCGAACATCTGCACCGCTCAAGTGCTGCTGGCCAATATCGCCAGTTTCTACGCGGTTTATCACGGCCCCGAAGGGCTGAAACGGATTGCCCAGCGCGTCCATCGGCTGACCTGCATCCTTGCCGCGGGCCTTGAGCGCAAGGGCATTACCCGTCTCAACCAACACTTCTTCGACACCCTGACCCTGGAGGTCGGTGGCACCCAGACCGCAATCATCGAAAGCGCCCAGGCCGCGCAAATCAACCTGCGCATTCTGGGGCGTGGGCAATTGGGTGTGAGCCTCGACGAAACCTGCGATGAAACCACGGTGGCGAAACTGTTCGACCTGTTCCTGGGGGCCGATCATGGGCTCAGTGTCGACGAGCTGGACGCTGAAACCCTGGACGGCGGCATTCCCGACACGCTGGCACGGACCTCGCCCTATCTGCGCCACCCGGTGTTCAACGCCCACCACAGCGAAACCGAGATGCTGCGCTACCTCAAGCAACTGGAAAACAAGGATCTGGCACTCAATCAATCGATGATCCCGCTGGGCTCGTGCACCATGAAGCTCAACGCCACCAGCGAAATGATCCCGATTACCTGGCCGCAGTTCGCCAACCTGCACCCGTTTGCGCCCAGAGAACAGGCCCTCGGTTATTCATTGATGATCGAAGAACTGGAGCGCTGGCTTTGCGCGATTACCGGTTTTGATGCGATCTGCATGCAGCCCAACTCCGGGGCCCAGGGCGAATATGCCGGCCTGCTGGCGATCCGCAAATACCACGAGAGCCGCCAGCAGGGCGGGCGGGATGTCTGCCTGATTCCTTCGTCGGCCCACGGCACCAATCCGGCCTCGGCGCAGATGGCCGGGATGCGCGTGGTGATCGTCGAGTGTGACGAGGCGGGCAACGTCGATCTGGAGGACCTGAAAGACAAGGCCGCCCAGGCCGGGGATAAGCTGGCGTGCCTGATGGCGACTTATCCGTCGACCCACGGCGTGTATGAAGAAGGCATCAGCGAAATCTGTGAAGTTATCCACAGCCATGGCGGCCAGGTGTACATGGACGGCGCCAACCTCAACGCCCAGGTCGGACTGGCGCGCCCGGCGGACATCGGCGCCGATGTGTCACACATGAACCTGCACAAGACCTTCTGCATTCCCCATGGCGGCGGCGGGCCGGGCATGGGGCCGATTGGCGTGCGCGCCCACCTGGCGCCGTTCGTGGCCAATCACCCGGTCGTGCCTATCGAAGGACCGCAACCACAGAATGGCGCAGTCAGTGCGGCGCCCTGGGGCAGTGCAAGCATCTTGCCGATCAGCTGGATGTACATCGCCATGATGGGGCCGCAATTGGCCGACGCCAGTGAAGTGGCGATCCTGGCGGCCAATTACCTGGCGCGGCACCTGTCCGGCGCGTTTCCGGTCCTCTACACCGGCCGCAACGAGCGAGTGGCCCACGAATGCATTCTCGACTTGCGACCCCTCAAGGCGCTGACCGGCATCAGCGAGGAGGACGTTGCCAAGCGCCTGATGGACTACGGCTTCCATGCACCCACCATGTCGTTCCCGGTGCCGGGAACGTTGATGGTCGAGCCCACCGAAAGCGAATCGAAGGCAGAGCTGGACCGTTTTATCGGCGCGATGCTGAGCATCCGCGCGGAAATTACCGAGGTGCAGAATGGCAACTGGCCGGCCGAGGACAACCCGTTGAAACGAGCGCCGCATACGCTGGCGGACATCACTGGCGTGTGGGAACGGCCTTACAGCATCGTGCAGGCGGTCACACCGGATGCGCACACCAAGGCGCACAAGTATTGGCCGGCGGTGAACCGGGTGGACAATGTCTACGGCGACCGGAACCTGTTTTGTGCGTGTGTACCGCTGGACGAGTACCGTTAGGCAAGATCAAAAGATCGCAGCCTGCGGCAGCTCCTACATTGAAGCGCGATCCCCTGTAGGAGCTGCCGCAGGCTGCGATCTTTGCTTTTAAACGTCCATAAAAAATGCCGCTCATGTGAGCGGCATTTTTCGTTCGGCAACCTGGCTTATTCCGAAGCCACGGCATTCTTCGCCAGGATCGCATTCGCCAGTTCCATATCCGTGGCCTGCAAACCCGGGTTGTCGGCGCGGACTTTCTGCATTGCCGCTTCCAGGTACGGGCCGCGGATGCTGCCGTCACTGGCCACAAAGCTGCCGGCATCGTCCTGGGCCGCGACGATCATCTTGTTATCCTTGAACGTCAGGTAGGTCGAGCCGGTGGTTGCACCGGAGGTAAGGACGTTACGCCAAAAGCTATCAGCCATCGCCGAGCCGACAGGCAGGGACAACAAGGCGATGGTAGCGACAGCAACTTTGAAACGCATGATGGGTGACTCCACTGATTAACTGCGATGTTGGATTGTCGACCCCCAATCGAGTTCCGTAACGGTCCACCTACTTCTGCTCGCTCTGCGGAGTCACCCGCAACACCTCCTCAATCGTCGTCAGGCCCGCCGCCACTTTCTGCGCCCCCGACAGTCGCAGGCTGCGCATGCCCTCCTTGAACGCCTGGCGCCGCACCGCCAGCAAGTCAGTGTCGGGATTGATCAGCGCCTTCAAGCCGTCGCTCAATTGCATGATTTCGTACACCCCGGCACGACCGTGGTAGCCGGTATCGCGACATTCCAGGCAGCCAATGGCGCGCTGGGCGTTGCCAGGCAAGGGGGCCTGCCAGGGCCGGGTCAGGGTTTGCCAGTCTTCCTCGCCCAGGGTTTGCGGGGCCTTGCAGTGTGGGCAAAGGGTACGCACCAGGCGTTGGGCCATCACGCCGAGTACGGTGGCCTTGATCAGGTAGTGCGGCACGCCCAGTTCCAGCAAACGGCTGATGGCGCTGGGTGCATCGTTGGTGTGCAGCGTCGATAACACCAGGTGCCCGGTGAGGGCCGCCTGGATGGCCATCTCGGCGGTTTCCAGGTCGCGGATCTCGCCGATCATGATGATGTCCGGGTCTTGCCGCATCAGCGCCCGGACACCGGCGGCGAAAGTCAGGTCGATGTTGTGCTGGACCTGCATCTGGTTGAACGCCGGCTCGACCATTTCTATCGGGTCTTCGATGGTGCAGAGGTTGACTTGCGGCGTCGCCAGTTTTTTCAGCGTGGTGTAGAGCGTAGTGGTCTTGCCCGAACCGGTCGGCCCGGTGACCAGGATGATGCCATTGGGCTGGCGGGTCATGTCCTGCCAGCGCCGCAGGTCATCGGCGGAAAAACCCAACTGATCAAAATCCTTGAGCAGCACCTCCGGGTCAAAGATCCGCATGACCATTTTTTCGCCGAAGGCCGTGGGCAAGGTCGAGAGCCGCAACTCGACTTCTCCGCCCTCCGGAGTCTTGGTTTTCACCCGGCCGTCCTGGGGTTTGCGTTTCTCCGCAACGTTCATTCTGCCCAGGCTTTTGAGGCGACTGACGATGGCCATGGTCACCTGGGGCGGGAATTGGTAGACGTTGTGCAATACGCCGTCGATGCGGAAGCGCACCGTGCCCTGTTCGCGTCGGGGCTCGATGTGGATATCGCTGGCGCGCTGCTGGAAGGCGTACTGGAACAGCCAGTCGACGATATTGACGATGTGCGCGTCGTTGGCGTCGGGCTCCTGGTCGCTGGCGCCGAGGTTGAGCAACTGCTCGAAATTGCCCAGGTGGCTGACCTGCTGATCGGCGCTGTTCGCGCCGCTGACCGATTTGGCCAGGCGAAAGAACTCCACGCTGAAACGCTGGATGTCCACCGGGTTGGCCACCACGCGCTTGATCGGCAACTTCAGCACGTGGGCCAGGTCTGCTTCCCAACCCGTTACATAAGGCTGGGCGCTGGCGATGGTTACTGCGTCGCGATCGACCGACACCGCGAGAATCTTGTGGCGCTGGGCGAAGGCGTAGGACATCAGCGGCGTCACGGCCGCGACGTTGATTTTCAGCGGATCGATCCGCAGGTAAGGCTGGCCCGCCTGCTGGGATAGCCACAGGGTCAGGCTTTCAAGGTCGAGGTGCTTGCCCGGACGGCTGAGGTCGTCCAGGTGTTGGCTGGCGATGAACTCCAGCGGGTGTATCTGGCCATCGGCGGCGTGACGGCGTCGGGCGTTCAACGCCTGTTCGGCCGAGTCCTGGCTGACAAAGCCCTGGGCGACCAGTTCACGCAGCACATCATTGAGGTCCAGCCAGCGGTCCTGAAGGGCGATTTGAACGGACATGCGGGCTCCTTTTGAAAACAGTGCGCAAAGGATAGTCGTGACCCTGCAAGCCGTTGGGCCACTACCCGACGAAGCCGTATCGGGGTTTTTCAGCCCGCCGCCAGAACCGCTTCTCCCCAGGCGCAATCCGCCGCTTGCAGATCGACCGAACAGACGCTGATCAGGTTGCGCAGTTTTTGCGCAATCACCTGGGCGCGATGCCAGCTCAAGCCGTCGATGACCACATCGATGGCCAGCAAATCGTCGTGACGCTGCACCTGCACCTGTTGCGGGGTCAGGCACTGCAAGGCGAACAGGTTGAGCGCGCGGCATAACAGGTCCGGTTCGGCTTCGGCGAGCAATTGATAGTGAACGCGGCAATGGGTGTTGCCGGCATTCCAGGCATCGGCGCGGGTTAGCGAGGTATTCACGGCTTCCAGGTAAGGCATGCTCGATCTCCAATCTGATTGGAGAAATTTTTACATTCGGTGGCGGGTATTTCTTATCTATGATTGGACATATTCGCGTTATGTTGAATTAAGTAATTCGCAAGATCATCATTTGAAGGTTTTTTTATGCATAGCGAGTTGGACAGCTACGACCGTAGGATTCTCGCCTTGCTGCAGGAGGATGCTTCGCTTTCAAGCGCGCAGATCGCCGAACAGGTGGGGCTTTCGCAGTCACCCTGTTGGCGGCGGATTCAGCGAATGAAAGAGGAGGGGATCATTCGCAGCCAGGTCACCTTGCTCGACCGCAAGAAAATCGGCCTGAACACGCAGATTTTTGCCCAGGTAAAACTCAACGCCCATGGCCGTTCGAACTTCACCGAGTTCACCGAGGCCATTCGAGGTTTTCCTGAAGTATTGGAGTGCTACGTGCTGATGGGGGCGGTGGACTTCATGTTGAGGATCGTCGCGGCGGATATCGAGGCGTACGAGCGGTTCTTCTTCGAGAAGCTGTCGCTGGTGCCGGGGATACAGGAGGTGAACTCGATCGTGGCGTTGTCTGAGATCAAATCGACGACCAGTTTGCCAGTGTTGCGGTAAAGCAAAAGATCGCAGCCTGCGGCAGCTCCTACAGGGGTACACAATTCTATGTAGGAGCTGCCGAAGGCTGCGATCTTTTAGCGGTGTTACAGGCGCAGTAGCATCTTCCAGGCACGATTCTGATAAACCGCGATCGCCTGTTGCTTGCGCGCATCCAGGGTTTCGTCGGTGATCGGCTCGTTGGCCAGTTGCGCCAGCTTGTTCAGCTCGCCGTAGAGGCGATCCATTTCCGGGATCTCCAGCACGTTGCGTGCGTGGTGCAACCAGACCTGAATGCGCTCGATACGCGGCAGTTGCTCGGCCAGGTCTTCCGGCTGTTGCTGGTAGCGCTGCAATTGCAGCGAGGTGGCTTCCTCGCCCAGCAGGCGCGGCAGCCAGCTGCCCAATTGCGCGGCGCCCTGGCGATTGCCCCGGGTATTACGCTCGGCGGTCCAGGTGCGGGCCAGCAACCAACGCGAGGTGTTCAGGGAGAACAGGCCCCAACGCGGGTCTTCGAGTTCTTCGAGGAACTGCTCCGGCGCGGCTTTGCGAACGTCTTCATCGTCCAGGCCAGCCTGTACCAGCGGGCGCCAGTCTTCCAGCAGGGCGTCGAGGGCGACACGCAAATCGTGGGTCGACTGGCGCGGTGCGGCTTGACCGAGGCTGCTGATCAGCGCGCGCATTTCAGCCAGGTTCTCGACCCAGTCCTGCAACAGGCGCCAGTGGCCATTGAAACGATACTGCTCGGCCAGGCGCTGGCTGCTGCCCAGCAAGTGCCAGCTGAGTGCGGCGAAGGCGTCGTCCAGTGGCGTTTCGGCGCTGATCTGCGGTGCCGGCAGGCTCAAGGAGTAACTGTGGGCGTCGTACAGGCGATAGCCACGTTCGGCCTTGCTGATGTCGCATGGCATCAGCGCCAGTTTTTCAGCCAGTTCGGCGGCCAGTTCCAGCAGCGCAGCGGGTTCGCCTTCGCGCAATTCCAGTTCCAGTTCGCAGATTTCTTCTTTTTGCTTGCCGACCACCACGTGGCCCAGGTCCAGTGCCGCTTCGATGACCACTTTGGTCTTGCCGCGGCCCCAGGCGATTTCCGCGCGCTCGCGGACGAAGTCGGTGGTGAAGATGGCTTTCAGGGTTTTCTTGTCCAGTTCGGCCAGTTCTTCGGGCCAGCATTCGCCGTCCAGTTTTTTCAGGTCGAGCTTGGCTTTGGGCAGGTTCCAGTCGTACTCGTTACGTACGGACAGGCCAGCGACGCTTTGGCCGCGGGTCTTTAGGGTCTGGATCACTTCTTCGCCATCCTTGCGCAGGCGCAGGGCGACTTTGGCCCGGGCCAGGTCACGCTCAGGGGTGTCGAAGTATTGATTCATCAACTCACGGCGTTCCCAGCCACTTTTGTTGCGTTTTTTCAGTAACGGGTGCTCGCGCAGGGCGGCGAGGGTTTCGCGGCTGACGCGGAGCTTGATTTCGGTTTCTTTCTGCATGGCCGGAAAATCCAGGATCGGGAGCGCAGCCGGGGGAAAAGGTGGCTGCCAAGGTCGTGCAGTGTACAGGACTCAACCTGCCTACGCCGTGCGACGGTTTATTCCTGTCACCGGATGGCTCTATGATGGACTTCAATTCGGGAGTTGGAGTCAGCGATGCCTTTGCCGTCCATGAAAGATCAGTTCGCTGCACTGATCGCTGCGCCATCCGTCAGTTGCACCCAGCCAAGCCTCGATCAATCCAATCGTCCGGTGATCGACTTGCTGGCCGCCTGGCTCGGTGATCTGGGTTTTGCCTGCGACATCCAGCAGGTCAGCCCCGGCAAATTCAACTTGCTGGCCAGTTTTGGCAGTGGCCCCGGCGGGCTCGTGCTGGCCGGTCACAGTGATACGGTGCCGTTCGATGGCGCGTTGTGGCAGACCGACCCCCTGAAGCTGACTGAGGTCGACGGGCGCTGGGTCGGCCTGGGCAGTTGCGACATGAAGGGCTTTTTCGCCCTGGCCATCGAAGCCGTCCGGCCGCTGCTCGACCAACCGTTCAAGCAGCCGCTGCTGATCCTTGCCACCTGCGATGAAGAAAGCTCGATGTCCGGCGCCCGGGCACTGGCCCAAGCGGGACGGCCGCTGGGACGTGCAGCCGTGATCGGCGAGCCGACCGGGCTCAAGCCGATCCGCATGCACAAAGGCATCATGATGGAGCGCATCGATATCCTCGGGCAGAGCGGCCACTCCTCGGACCCGCGCCTGGGGCACAGCGCACTCGAAGCCATGCACGATGCCATCGGTGAACTACGCGGCTTGCGCCTGTTGTGGCAGCGTGAATTCCGTAATCCGCAATTCAGCGTGCCGATGCCGACCATGAACTTCGGCTGCATCCATGGTGGCGACAACCCCAACCGCATCTGCGGCCAGTGTTCGCTGGAGTTCGATCTGCGGCCGTTGCCGGGCATGGATCCCAAGATCCTGCGAGCCGATATTTCGCAGAAGCTCAAGGCGATTGCCGAGCGGCACCAGGTAAAAATCGATTACGCACCGCTCTTCCCCGAAGTGCCTCCTTTCGAGCAGGCTGAGGATGCGGAACTGGTACGCATTGCCGAAAAGCTCACCGGCCATGGCGCCGAAGCAGTGGCATTTGGCACCGAAGCGCCTTATCTTCAGCGACTTGGCTGCGAAACACTGGTGCTTGGCCCGGGCGATATCGCCTGTGCCCACCAACCGGGGGAATTCCTCGAAATGTCACGTTTGCAGCCTACGGTGCATCTATTACGACAGTTGATTGAACATTACTGCCTGACGCCGGCCCAAAAATCGGTACCAACCGGTTGAATGCGCAGTTTAAATTGCCGGTGTCCCAACCCGTATTCATGAGGAGAGCGCGCGTGTCGCCAAGCCTGTTCCGACGATAACCATCAGCCCGCTGTGCGTTTTCTGTTCCGCCCTTTTTTCGGCTGCTATTTATTACAGGCCCAGGTTCATGCCCGAATACGTCAATTGGCTTCGTCACGCTTCGCCCTACATCAACGCCCACCGCGATTGCACCTTTGTCGTCATGCTGCCCGGCGATGGCGTTGAACACCCGAACTTCGGCAACATTGTCCACGACCTGGTGTTGTTGCACAGCCTGGGCGTGCGCCTGGTGCTGGTGCACGGTTCGCGCCCGCAAATCGAAGCACGCCTCGAGTCTCGCGGCCTGACCCCGCATTACCACCATGGAATGCGCATTACCGATGCGGCGACCCTGGAGTGCGTGATCGATGCGGTCGGCCAACTGCGCATCGCCATCGAAGCGCGGCTGTCCATGGACATGGCGTCTTCGCCGATGCAAGGCTCGCGCTTGCGGGTGGCCAGCGGCAACCTGGTGACGGCGCGTCCCATCGGCGTGCTTGAAGGTGTCGACTATCACCACACCGGTGAAGTGCGTCGGGTTGACCGCAAGGGCATCAATCGCTTGCTGGACGAGCGCTCCATCGTGCTCTTGTCGCCACTGGGCTATTCGCCGACCGGCGAAATTTTCAACCTCGCTTGTGAAGATGTCGCCACGCGCGCGGCCATCGACCTGGGCGCAGACAAACTGCTGCTGTTTGGCGCCGACCTTGGTTTGATCGATGAACACGGCAGGCTGGTACGCGAACTGCGTCCGCAGCAGGTGCCGGCGCATTTGCAGCGTCTGGGCAGTAATTACCAGGCCGAGCTGCTGGATGCCGCCGCTGAAGCCTGCCGTGGCGGCGTGGCCCGCAGCCATATCGTCAGCTATGCCGAAGACGGTGCGCTGCTGACCGAGCTGTTTACCCGTGACGGTGGCGGTACGCTGGTGGCCCAGGAGCAATTCGAGGTGGTGCGCGAAGCGGCCATCGAAGACGTCGGCGGCTTGCTGGACTTGATCAGCCCGCTGGAAGAGCAGGGCATCCTGGTACGCCGCTCCCGCGAAGTACTCGAGCGTGAGATCGAGCAGTTCAGCGTGGTCGAGCGTGAGGGCATGATCATCGCCTGCGCGGCGCTGTATCAGATCGCCGATTCCGATGCCGGAGAGTTGGCGTGCCTGGCGGTGAACCCGGAGTACCGTCATGGCGGTCGCGGTGATGAGCTTCTCGAGCGCATTGAAACCCGTGCACGGGCCCAGGGGTTGAAAACCTTGTTCGTCCTCACCACGCGCACGGCTCACTGGTTCCGCGAGCGTGGCTTCGTGCCGAGCAGCGTCGATCGCCTGCCGTCGGCACGGGCGTCGCTGTACAACTACCAGCGTAACTCGAAGATCTTCGAAAAAGCCTTGTGATTGTGCGGTCACGGTCGACCGGATCGTTCCCAAGCTCTGCGTGGGAACGCCTCAACGGACGCTCCGCGTTTGGCTTCTGAGTGGGGACGCGGAGCGTCCCGGGCTGCATTCCCACGCGGAGCGTGGGAACGATCAAGTGCAGGGGGGGTTATTGCTGCACGAATTTTGCGCTGACATACGGTGAGTAATCCGGCAGCACCGTTTCAACCTTCCCCTGTTCCTTCAAGAATTTCGCCGTCTCGCCAATCGCCAGCGCCGTACCGCCGGCCAGCAGGGCGCTGGTCTGTTGTGCCTTGGCATCCGGGAACGCGGACCCGGCCAGCAATTCCGGTACATCGGCTGCATTGGCTCCGGTCAATTTGGCGATTTTCTGCACCGGTACCGAATCCTCGGTCCAGCTGTCCTTATGCGCCGCATAGTCGGCAAATGAGTCGAGGGTGACCTTGGCGAACCGGGCGATGACCTCTGGGTGCTTCTCGGCGTAATCCTTGCGCGCTACCCAGACTTCGAAGGTCGGTGCACCCCATTGGCCGACTTGTGCGGCATCGGTCAAGGTCTTGCCGGTCTTGCGGATTTCCCCCAGGGCTGGCGACCACACAAATGCGCCATCAATGTCTCCACGCTTCCAGGCGGCGGCGATTTCTGCCGGTTGCAGGTTCACCACTTTGACTTTCGACGCGTCCAGGCCCCAGTGCTTAAGCGCGCCCAACAGGCTGTAGTGGGATGTGGAAACGAACGGCGTGGCGATGGTCTTGCCGATCAGATCTTGCGGTTTTTCGATACCACTGCCATTGCGCACCACCAAGGCTTCGGCGGCATTGATCTGTGCGGAAACGAGGAACGCGACGATCGGCAGATTGCGCGAGGCCGCGGCGGCCAGTGGGCTGGAGCCGAGGTTGCCGATCTGCACGTCGCCGGAAGCAATGGCGGTGACCACTTCCGGGCCACTGTTGAAGCGCCGCCAGTCGATTTTCTCGCCAATGGTTTTTTCATAAAGGCCATCGGCCTGGGGGACTTTGCTTGGATCAATGCCGGTCTGGTAGCCAACCGTGAGGTTTGCCGCATGGGTGGAAAAAGAAAATACGAGCGATACACAAACTGTAACAAATGGCTTGGATAGTGCGCGTCTGATCGACATGGCGTTGGCCTTTATGAAAGGTTTTGTTTCGGAATTGCTTCCAAACCTAATCGATCTAAAAAACGCCTAATAAATACCATTTAGGAATTAGCTTATGAGCCGGAGGCTCTAGCCTGAGGAAAGGCAAAAAATGAGCGAAATTCCTAAACGGTATGAGAAAAGAAACCATCCATTCTTTTCAGGTTTATGACGAAAGCATGACCGGCAAGGACCAAAAAATCGGGGATTAGACTATGGTCGTAGACACATGTAGTTACGATTGACTTGTGGGTCACGCTCTGGCGCTAATCGCGCATCTTAGATTCCAGGCATATGACCCGGAACCAGGACCAATAAGAATTAGAGACGAGAGGAGTTTAAACAATGAACAAGTCGACCTTGACCCTGGCCGTGGCCGTAGGGGTTCTGGCGCAGCAGGCAGGCGCCGCCGGTTTCATCGATGACAGCAAGGCTTCCGTTAGTTCGCGCACCTATTATTTCGACTCGGATAAGCGTGAAGGTGCCAGTACGCCTGCCAACCGGCAGCGTGAAGCGGCGGAAGGCCTGAAGTTCGATTACCAGTCGGGCTTCACCCAAGGCACCGTTGGCTTCGGTATCGACGCCCAGGCACTGGTCGGCATCCATCTGGACGGCGGCAAGGGCCATCACCCGGACAACAACTCCTTCTCCCCTAGCGATTCCGATGGTTCGGCAGAGAGTTCGTGGAGCCGTGTAGCGGGTAACGTCAAGGCGCGTTTCTCCAAGACCGAGGCCCACCTCGGTGGTGCCTTGCAACCCAACATGCCGATCCTGATCGCGAACGACAGTCGCGTACTGCCACAAACCTTTGAAGGTGGCACCATCACCTCGAAGGAAATCGACAACGTCACCTTCAACGTCGGTCAGCTGGAGCACGCGACAGGTCGCGCCTCCTCTAACAGCACTGGCCTGGCCGTGGCTGGCGGTACTCAGGACAGCAACCAGTTCCGTTACGCCGGTGCTGACTGGAAGGTCACCAAGGACCTGCTGCTGCAGTACTACTACGCGAACCTGGAAGACTACTACAAGCAGAACTTCCTCGGCCTGGTGCACGTTTACCCGATCGGGACCAACCAATCGTTCAAGACTGACATTCGCTACTTCGACAGCAGCTCTGACGGCAAGAACGGCCAGGCCGGTTACCGGTTCAACAACAACAACGGCTATGCAAAGACCCCGGGCGAGGTTGATAACAAAACCTGGAGCGCCACGTTCACCTATACCCTGGGTGGCAGTGCATTCCTGCTCGGGCATCAGCGTGTCAACGACGACGGCGGCTTCGTCTTCCTCAACCAAGCCAACGTTGTCGATGGCAACGGTCGCAACGAAGGTGCTGGCGGCGCCAGCTTCTACTCGTTTACCGATGCCACCGTGGGCAGCTTTATCCGTGCCGGTGAAAACACCACCTACGGTCAGTACTCTTATGACTTCGCTTCGCTGGGTGTTCCAGGTTTGAAAGCGTCGGCTGCTTACCTGTACGGCCAGGACATCAAGGCCACCAACGGCGTGGGCAAGGACCTGAACGAGCGCGAGACCGACCTGCGTGTGGATTACGTGATTCAAACCGGTCCGCTTAAAGGCTTCGGTACGACGCTGCGTCACGGTATGTATCGTGGTAACACCAGTACCCTTGATGAAGACCAGACCCGTGTGATCTTCAACTACACCTACGCCTTCAAGTAAGCCGTAGCAGAAAGCCTCGTCGGCGGACGAGGCTTTTTTTCGTCTCCAGTTTTATATTCCATAAACAATGCATGAGATTATTTTTTATTCTTTTTAGATTTTTACTCAAGCGCTTAAAGTTAGGCCATCCGATACGCACCGTAAGCTTCGGATCGAGTTTCAAATTCCCGGACACCCAAAAATTCAAGGCATCGGCTTGTCGTCGATACCTCGGGCTGTACTGTCTGGGCATATTCCTAAATGCGATTAAAATATATTTTTCAATTCTTTTTAGGATTATGAAGGGGTATTCTGCGCGGCCCAAAAAAGACCGATCCAGACGGTCTGGCGCTAATGGCGCCGGCGGATCCAGGGCATTCGACCCAGGACCAAGAATTAGAAAACGATAGGAGCGAAACAATGAACAAGTCGAACCTGGCCGTGGCAGTGGCCGTAGGGGTTTTGGCGCAGCAAGCAAGCGCCGCCGGTTTCATCGAAGACAGCAAGGCAACGTTGGGGCTGCGCAACTTCTACATCAACACTGACTATCGTGACGGCGCTGCTCAGCCGAACAAGAACGAAGAATGGGGCCAAGGCTTCGACCTGCGTTTCATCTCCGGCTACACCCAAGGCACTGTCGGCTTCGGTATCGATGCGATCGGCCTGTTGGGCGTGAAGCTGGATTCGGGCGGCGGCACTAATGGCAACGTTAACGCCAATGGCACCCCTGGTAACGCTTATGGCGGCACTGTGTTCCCAAGCAAGTCCAACGGCGAAGCGGTTGATAACTTCTCCAGCCTGGGCCTGACTGCCAAGGCCAAGATCTCCCAGACTGAACTGAAACTGGGTACCTTGCAGCCAAAACTGCCGGTGATCGTCACCAACGATGGTCGTCTGCTTCCACAAACCTGGCAGGGTGGCCAACTCAGCTCGAGCGATATCAAGGACCTGACATTGATCGGTGGTCAGATCGAGCAGGTAAAAGGTCGTAACTCGAGCAACAACGAACAGTTGTCGATCTCGGGCGCCAACAGCCGTGCCTCAACAGGTCGAGACAGCAATAAGTTCATCTACGCCGGTGGTGACTACAAGCTCACCAAGGACCTGACAGCCCAGTACTACTACGGCAACCTTGAAGAGTTCTACAAGCAACACTTCCTGGGCCTGGTGCACAACTGGGCAATCGGCCCCGGTGTGTTGAAGTCGGACTTGCGCTACTTCAACAGTTCCGATGACGGTGCCAACGGTCACGATCCGCTGTACTTCACCACCGGCAACTACAACGCTCCAAACGGTAAAGGCAAGGTCGACAACAACCTGTACAGCGGCCTGTTCCTGTATTCCGTTGCCGGTCACACCTTTGGTGGTGGTTACCAGGTCAGCAACGGCAGCAGCGATTTCCCGTGGCTGAACCAGGGCGACGGATCGTCGGCCTACATCATCACTGACTCGCAAATCCAGAAGTTCGCCCGTGCCGGCGAACGCACCTGGCAGGCACGCTACTCGTATGACTTCGCCAAGGTTGGCGTGCCTGGCCTGACGGCGGGCGTGGTGTACCTGCATGGCGACGATATCGATACCGTCAACTCTGCCGGTCGCGAAGCGGCCAGCGGCGCTTCCGAGTGGGAACGCGACCTGACCGTGGGTTACGTCGTTCAGTCCGGTGCGTTGAAAAACCTCGGCGTGATGTGGAAAAACGCCACCTGGCGTACCGATCTGCCGAACACTCGCTCCCAGGACGAGAATCGCCTGATCGTCAGCTACTCGATCCCGCTGTTGTAATAGCGTGTGGGAGCGAGCCTGCTCGCGAAAGCGGTGTGTCATTCAGCGGGTTTGTGGCTGATACGACGCCTTCGCGAGCAGGCTCGCTCCTACAGGGTAACCGACGCAAAAAAAAGCCCCGCCCGGCATCACGCCGGGCGGGGCTTTTGCGTTTTCGAGGCGGGCTCACCCCCGTAAACCGGCCTCGTATTTCCCCTCTTTTACAGCAACTCAAGGCCTTCTCGAACCTTGTGGCCGATGTTGGGGGCGATGGGTTCGGGCGTCCAGTGAAGAGATGTTTAATATTCCTTTGCGATCTAAATAAATCAATATTTATTCTTTTTAATAGATAAGAAATGCAGGCACAGTTGATCTCAACAGCACTCACCAGGAGCAGCACCATGAGTATCAGACTGGGCGATATCGCCCCGGATTTCGAACAGGATTCCAGCGCCGGTACCATCCGGTTTCACCAGTGGCTGGGCGATAGTTGGGGTGTGCTGTTTTCCCACCCGGCCGACTTCACGCCGGTGTGCACCACCGAGCTGGGCTTTACGGCGAAGTTGAAAGACGAATTCGCCAAGCGTGGGGTCAAGGCCATCGCGCTGTCCGTCGACCCGGTGGAATCGCACCACAGGTGGATCGAAGACATCAACGAAACCCAGGGCACCGTGGTCAACTTCCCGATTCTCGACGACGCCGACCGCAAGGTTTCGGACCTGTACGACTTGATCCATCCGAACGCCAACGACACCTTGACGGTGCGCTCGCTGTTCGTGATCGACCCGAACAAAAAGGTACGGTTGACCATCACCTACCCGGCGAGCACCGGTCGCAACTTCCATGAAATCCTGCGGGTGATCGACTCGCTGCAACTGACCGACAACTTCAAGGTGGCCACCCCGGCCAACTGGCAGGACGGTGATGAGGTGGTGATCGTGCCATCGCTCAAGGATGAAGATGAAATCAGGCAGCGCTTTCCCAAAGGCTATCGAGCCATTAAGCCGTACTTGCGCCTGACACCGCAGCCGAATCGCTGAAGTCTGCGCGTTCCCACGCGCAGCAAAGGAACGCCTCAACGGACGCTCTGCGTTCGGCTTTCGAGGGGACGCGGAGCGTCCCGGGCTGCATTCCCACGCAGAGCGTGGGAACGATCAAGAACACAAAGCAGGGGGTTTTCAGGCCGTTTCGACGGCCTTTTTTTTGTCAGGAAGAAACTGAAGTTATATCGCCAAAACGAATAACCAAATGAATAAATATGATTTATAGATATATAAATCACCTGTTAAGGTCACTCTATCCAAGCGAGATCGCAAACCGCGAATCGCAACGCCGCTCAAGGAATCGTCTGAATGTTGGTCGTCTCACTCGGTGGCAGCCCCAGCCAGCGCTCCCGTTCCGGGGTGTTGCTGGAGCGCTCCCAGCGTTGGTTGCAAGGGCAGGGTGTGGAAGTGGTGAGCTATCAGGTGCGGGACTTCCCGGCCGAAGACTTGCTGCATGTACGCTTCGACAGTCCGAAGGTGATCAACCTGCTTCAACAGATTGAAAACGCCGATGGCCTGCTGATTGCCACGCCGGTCTACAAGGCTTCTTTCTCAGGTGCGTTGAAAACCGTGCTGGATCTGCTGCCCGAGCGCGCCCTGGCGCATAAAGTGGTGCTGCCCATGGCAACCGGGGGCAGCATTGCCCACATGCTGGCGGTGGATTACGCACTCAAGCCGGTATTGTCGGCATTGAAGGCCCAGGAGCTGCTCCAGGGGATTTTCGCCGTCGACAGCCAGATCGCTTACGGCGAAGGCAGTGCGCAGGCACAGTTGGCGCCGGAGCTGGAGCAAAGATTGAACGAGTCGCTGGAGTTGTTTTTCAGCGCCATGGCGCGACGGCCCAAGCCGCTCGACCCGCAGCTATTGAATGATCGTTTGTTGAGTGCTCGCTGGAGCATCTGAGCTCCACTGAACATAAGCCCCATTCCAAATTGATGTACTGGCCTTACTCGCCCGCTAACGGGCAAGCAGGTGCAGCCAAAAACCCAACTGCAAAAAGGAGAGCGCCATGCGCCCTGTCATTTTGCGTCGTGGTCTGGTCGCTCTGTTTGCTGCGGCTGTCACCTTCGGCGCCATTACTCAAGCTCAGGCCGAGACGCTTCGTATCGGTTACCAGAAATACGGCACCCTGGTGCTGCTCAAAGCCAAGGGCACTCTGGAAAAACGCCTTGCCGCCCAAGGCGTGGACGTGCAATGGACTGAATTCCCCGGTGGTCCGCAACTGCTCGAAGGCCTGAACGTCGGCTCCATCGACTTCGGCGTCACTGGCGAAACCCCGCCAGTGTTCGCCCAGGCCGCGGGCGCGGATCTGCTTTACGTCGCCTACGAACCGCCAGCGCCGCACAGTGAAGCGATCCTGGTACCGAAGGACTCCCCGATCAAATCGGTGAAGGACCTCAAGGGCAAGAAAGTCGTCCTGAACAAAGGCTCCAATGTGCATTACTTGCTGGTCCGCGCCCTGGAAGACGCCGGCCTCAAGTACAGCGATATCCAGACCGTATTCCTGCCGCCGGCTGATGCCCGCGCCGCGTTCGAGCGTGGCAGCGTCGATGCCTGGGTCATCTGGGACCCTTACCAGGCTGCCGCCGAACAGCAGCTGCAGGCGCATACCCTGCGCGATGGCCAGGGCATCGTCGATAACCACCAGTTCTACCTCGCCACCAAGCCCTATGCGCAGAAAAACCCCGAGGTGATCAAGACCCTCGTGGAAGAAGTGCGCGCAGTCGGTGAATGGTCCAAGGCCAATCCGGACGATGTGACCCAACAGGTTTCGCCACTGCTTGGCCTGCCAGCGGACATCACCCTGACGTCCGTGAAACGCCAGGGCTACGGCGCGCTGTTCCTGACCCCGGAAGTGGTCGCCGCCCAACAGAAAATCGCCGACAGCTTCTACCAGCTCAAGCTGATTCCCAAGCCTTTGAGCATCAAAGACGTGATCTGGACGCCGCCGGCAGCCGTTGCCAAAGCACAGTAATCGATTCCTTAAGGAGACCACTCCAATGAGCCTCAACATCTTCTGGTTCCTGCCTACCCACGGCGACGGCCATTACCTTGGCACCGCCGAAGGCGCTCGCGCCGTCGATCACGGTTACCTGCAACAAGTCGCGCAAGCGGCGGATCGCCTGGGTTTCGGCGGCGTGCTGATCCCTACCGGTCGTTCCTGCGAAGACTCGTGGCTGGTGGCCGCGTCGCTGATTCCAGTGACCCAGCGTTTGAAATTTCTTGTCGCACTGCGCCCCGGGATCATTTCCCCGACGGTGGCGGCGCGTCAGGCGGCGACCCTGGATCGTTTGTCCGGTGGGCGTGCATTGTTCAACCTGGTGACAGGCGGTGATCCGGAAGAATTGGCCGGCGACGGTTTGTTCCTGACCCACGAAGAGCGCTATCAGGCCTCGGTCGAATTCACCCGCATCTGGCGTCGGGTGCTGGAAGGCGAAACCGTCGATTACGATGGTCAGCACATCAGTGTGAAGGGCGCCAAGCTGCTCTATCCGCCGATCCAGCAACCGCGTCCGCCGCTGTATTTCGGAGGCTCGTCGGAAGCGGCCCAGGATCTGGCGGCAGAGCAGGTCGAAATGGTCCTGACCTGGGGCGAGCCGCCGGCCGCCGTTGCCGAAAAAATCGCCCAGGTGCGCGCCAAGGCCGCCAAGCTCGGGCGCACTGTGCGCTTCGGTATTCGCCTGCATGTGATCGTGCGCGAAACCAATGCCCAGGCGTGGCAAGCGGCGGACCGACTGATCTCGCACCTGGACGACGACACCATCGCACGTGCCCAGGCTTCGCTGGCGCGTTTCGACTCGGTTGGCCAGCAACGTATGGCGGCTCTGCACGGCGGCAGTCGCGATAACCTGGAAGTCAGTCCCAACCTGTGGGCCGGTGTCGGCCTGGTGCGCGGCGGTGCCGGCACGGCGCTGGTGGGTGATGGTCCAACCGTGGCTGCCCGTGTAAAGGAGTACGCGGACCTGGGTATCGATACCTTTATCTTTTCCGGTTATCCACACCTGGAAGAGTCGTATCGCGTTGCCGAACTGCTGTTCTCGCACTTGGATATCGAGCGTCCCGAGTTGCCGAAAAGCGCCGGTTACGTCAGCCCGTTTGGCGAGATGGTTGCTAACGACATTCTCCCTAAAGCTGCGTCCCAGAGCTGAGGCGCACCATGAAGAAAGTCATTCACAGCCTTGCGCCATGGGCATTACCGGTCTTGCTGTTAGCGGTGTGGCAGTTGTCGGTGTCGGCGGGCTGGTTGTCGACGCGGATTCTGCCGGCGCCCATTGCCGTGATCGAAGCCGGGGTGAGCCTGGTCAGCAGTGGTGAAATCTGGACGCACCTGGCTATCAGCGGTTGGCGCGCGGCGCTGGGTTTCGCCATTGGCGGCGGCATCGGCCTGACCCTGGGCTTTATCACCGGCCTGTCGAAATGGGGCGAGCGCCTGCTCGACAGCTCGGTGCAGATGATCCGCAACGTGCCGCACCTGGCGCTGATTCCCTTGGTGATCCTGTGGTTCGGCATCGACGAGTCGGCGAAGATTTTCCTGGTGGCCCTGGGCACCTTGTTCCCGATCTACCTCAACACCTATCACGGCATCCGCAACGTCGACCCGGCGTTGGTGGAAATGTCGCGCAGCTACGGTCTGTCGGGTTTCAGCCTGTTTCGCCAAGTGATTCTGCCGGGGGCCTTGCCTTCGATCCTGGTCGGTGTGCGCTTTGCCCTGGGCTTCATGTGGCTGACGCTGATCGTCGCCGAAACCATCTCCGCCAGCTCCGGCATTGGCTACCTGGCGATGAACGCCCGGGAGTTCCTGCAGACCGACGTGGTGGTGCTGGCGATTCTGCTATACGCGGTGCTCGGCAAACTGGCCGACCTCGCGGCCCGTGGACTTGAACGCGTATGGCTGCGCTGGCATCCGGCCTATCAGGTCGTCAAGGGAGGTGCTGCATGACTGCCCAACAACCTCCACGCCTGCTGCGCGGAATCCCGCTGGCGGTGCGCAAGCTGCAAAAAACCTTCGGCTCGCGGCAGGTGCTGCGTGAGATCGACCTGCACGTTCCGGCCGGTCAATTCGTAGCAGTGGTCGGCCGTAGCGGCTGTGGCAAAAGTACCCTGCTGCGCTTGCTTGCTGGCCTCGACAAACCTACGGCTGGTGAATTGCTCGCCGGCACCGCTCCGCTGAGCGAGGCGCGGGAAGACACCCGGCTGATGTTCCAGGAAGCGCGTCTGCTGCCGTGGAAAAAGATCATCGACAACGTTGGCCTCGGCCTCAAGGGCAACTGGCGTCCGCAAGCGCTGAAAGCCCTGGAAGCGGTCGGCCTGGCGGATCGCGCCAACGAGTGGCCGGCGGCGTTGTCCGGAGGGCAGAAGCAACGTGTGGCGCTGGCTCGCGCACTGATCCATCAACCGCGCCTGCTGTTGCTCGACGAGCCGTTGGGTGCGCTGGATGCGCTGACCCGAATTGAAATGCAGCAGATGATCGAGCGGCTCTGGCAACAACACGGCTTTACGGTGTTGCTGGTCACCCACGACGTCAGCGAAGCGGTGGCGATCGCCGATCGGGTGATCCTGATCGAAGACGGTGAGGTCGGCCTCGACCTGCACGTGGAACTGCCGCGCCCTCGGGTCCGCGGCTCCCATCGGCTGGCGGCGCTGGAAACCGAAGTGCTCAACCGCGTGCTGTCACTGCCGGGGCAACCACCGGAGCCGGAACCTGTTTCACCCTTGCCTACGCAGTTGCGTTGGGCTCAATAACTCAAGCCTCAATCAACGACAGGAATCAACATCATGACTATCAAGGCCATCAACGTTCGCAACCAGTTCAAAGGCTCCATCAAGGAAATCGTACTCGGTGACGTGCTGTCGGAAATCGATGTGCAGACCGCTTCCGGCATCGTCACGTCGGTGATCACCACGCGTTCGGTGAAAGAGCTGGAACTGGCGGTGGGCAGCGAAGTGATCGCGTTCGTGAAATCCACCGAGGTGTCGATCGCCAAATTGTGAGTCGTACGTGTGATCGTTCCCACGCTATGCGTGGGAACGATCAGCGTGCGGAGCGCTTGGGCAGGTACGGCGGCAGATACAGCCCCAGATACGCATCGAACACCCGCATCCCTTCCTCAGCCATGCGCGGCGTGATCTGCCCGTGCTGCTGCACCGAGCGCGCATAAACCCGGTCCCCGAGCTCCATGGCCAAGGCAAACACATCGACATCGTCCGGCAACCTTGGCAGCTCGAAATGGTGATCGAACAACTTGTGCATCAGGTCGCCCAACTCAATGTCGTGCTGGCGGTCGGCCTGGGTGACTTCGGTCAGGCCGTGCTGGGCCAGAATCAATTGGCGGGCCGCGGCGTCTTCGCTGTAGATCTCAAGCATCCGTTGCTCGACCAGTCGCGACAGGTCACGCCAACCACTTAAAGCGTCATGGTCGATAGGTGCCTGCAGGCAGGCGCGGAAGGCCGCGTGGACGTCGGCCGTCAGCGCCTCCAGCAGGGACGGGACGCTGGCGAAGAAGTGGTAGACGGAGGAGGGCGGGATTTGTGCGCGTTCGGCGACACTGTAGATCGACAGACTGGCCACGCCCTCGGCGGCCAGCAGCGTGCGGGCGGCATCGAGTATCGAATCGATCCGGGCCTGGCTGCGTGCACGGGGTTTGCGAACGGTGGCGGTGCGCGTCATTGGAGTCTCCTGCGGGGCAGGGGGCATTGTACGAGCAGGGTTTGATGTTGTCTGCCTGGACGCCTTCGCGAGCAGGTCGCTCCCACAAGGATTGCCTGTGTTCACGAAAATGATGTTCACTGAAATTTACTGTGGGAGCGAGCCTGCTCGCGAACCGCCGCAGGCGGCCATAAAAAAACGCCGCTGGCTGTGAGGCCGGCGGCGCTTCTTGTTCACTGCAACCACTTACACGGTATGCAGGTACCAGTTGTACTCGAGGTCGGAGATGGAGTGTTCGAACTCCTCCAGCTCGCTCTCTTTACAGGCCACGAAGATATCGATGTATTTCGGATCGATGTACTTGGCCATGACTTCGCTGTCGTCCAGCTCGCGCAACGCATCACGCAAGTTGTTTGGCAGGCTCTGCTCGTTCTGCTCGTAGCTGTTGCCTTCCACCGGGGCACCTGGCTCGATCTTGTTGACCAGGCCGTGGTGCACGCCTGCCAGGACCGAAGCCATCAGCAGGTACGGGTTGGCATCGGCACCGGCCACGCGGTGTTCGATACGTACGGCATCGGCGGAGCCGGTCGGTACGCGAATCGCTACGGTGCGGTTGTCCAGGCCCCAGCACGGCGAGTTCGGCACATAGAACTGCGCGCCGAAACGACGGTAGGAGTTGACGTTCGGGCAGAGGAAAGCCATCTGCGCCGGTAGGGTCTCGAGCACACCGCCGATCGCGTGACGCAGCGCGGCGTTCTGCTCGGGATCCTCACTGGCAAAAATATTCTTGCCGTCTTTGTCGAGAATCGAAATGTGCACGTGCAGACCGTTACCCGCCTGGCCCGGGTAAGGCTTGGCCATGAAGGTGGTGTCCATTTCATGGTCGTAGGCGATGTTCTTGATCAGACGCTTGAGCAGCACTGCGTAGTCGCAGGCCTTGATCGGGTCGGCCACGTGGTGCAGGTTCACTTCGAACTGCGCCGGGGCACTTTCCTTGACGATGGCGTCGGCAGGGATGCCTTGCTCTTTGGCACCTTCCAGAATGTCCTGGAGACAGTCGACGTATTCGTCGAGGTCGTCGATCAGGTAGACCTGTGTCGAGTGCGGGCGTTTACCGGAAACCGGCGAGCGAGGCGGTTGCGGACGACCGTTCACGTTCTCCTGGTCGATCAGGTAGAACTCCAGTTCAAACGCGGCGCAGATGGTCAGGCCCATTTCGTCGAACTTGCGCACGACGTTGGCCAGCACTTCGCGAGGGTCGGCGAAGAATGGCTCGCCTTCGAGTTCGTGCATGGTCATCAGCAGTTGCGCGGTCGGGCGCTTTTGCCATGGCTCGTTGCACAGGGTATCGGGAATTGGATAGCAGATTCGGTCAGCATCACCGATGTCCAGGCCCAGGCCGGTGCTTTCCACCGTAGAGCCATTGATATCCAGAGCAAATAGAGAGGCCGGCAGGTTGATGCCTTTCTCGTAAACCTTGTGGAGGCTGGTGCGTTCGATGCGCTTGCCGCGCACCACACCATTCATATCCGCAATCAGAAGGTCAACGTACAGAACCTCAGGATGTTCCTTAAGGAACGCGTTCGCTTCGTTAAGCTGAACGGCACGCGGGGGTACCGACATGATGCAACACCTTTGTTGTTAAAAATATCAATCATTGATCTTTTCGGATTCCAGTCAACCCGAACGGCATGCCGAAGTCAAGCGAGGCCTTTTTTGCCCTAAAAAAGCGCTCGCATGGCTTTTTTGAGGCTCTTTGGGGCGTTTTCATCCCCCGTGGCCGTTTGACGCCCGCAGGCTTGAGCGGGCCGTGTTGTATTTTTTACGGGGGTGTTGTGTAAAAAAATGAACAAGGCTAAGCTCGAATCAAACCCATAACAGCAATAATACCGGGGTGCTTCATGTATCGCCTGCCGATAATCGGCGTCACCGCCTGCTCTTCGCAGACCGGTCTGAATGCTTATCACATCAGTGGCGACATCTGCGTCAGCGCCAAGGCTCCAGCGGCTCCTGGCCTGTCGGTGATCTTCCCGTCCCTGGCGGATCAACCGTTTCTGTCCGATATTCTGGACGGCCTCGACGGCACACCCATTACGGTTACTCCATTCAATATAGAACCGATTCACAATAGCGGCTCGGCCTTTGTGCAGGGCACCGCTCGTGATTCTGCACGCCTGGTATGTGCAGAAGTACACACAAGCACGATAGCCTGGCGCAAACTTGTATTTCAACGCGACGCCGATGCGTCAACTATCGCCTGACCTCAAGCGTCAGGAAACTCAAAGCCTAGAGGCATTTATGAGTAACAACCTCGACCAGCTCACCGATTGGTTGAAAGACCACAAGATCACAGAAGTCGAATGCATGATCGCCGACTTGACCGGGATTACCCGGGGCAAGATTTCGCCGACCAACAAATTCATCGCCGAGAAAGGCATGCGTCTGCCAGAAAGTGTGCTGCTGCAGACCGTGACCGGCGATTACGTCGAAGACGACATCTATTACGAGCTGCTCGACCCGGCCGACATCGACATGATCTGCCGTCCCGACCAGAACGCGGTGTTTCCGGTGCCATGGGCCATCGAACCGACCGCCATCGTCATCCACGATACCTATGACAAGCAGGGCAACCCGATTGAGCTGTCGCCGCGCAACGTGCTCAAGAAGGTCCTGAAACTCTATGCCGACAAAGGCTGGCAGCCGATCGTGGCGCCGGAAATGGAGTTCTACCTGACCAAGCGCAGCGACGACCCGGATTATCCGTTGCAGCCGCCGATCGGCCGCTCCGGGCGTCCGGAAATCGGTCGCCAGTCGTTCTCCATCGAGGCGGCGAACGAATTCGATCCATTGTTCGAGGACGTCTATGACTGGTGCGAATTGCAGGAACTGGACCTCGACACGCTGATCCACGAAGACGGCACGGCGCAGATGGAAATCAACTTCCGTCATGGCGATGCCCTGTCCCTGGCCGACCAGATCCTGGTGTTCAAGCGCACCATGCGCGAAGCCGCCCTCAAGCACGACGTGGCAGCTACCTTCATGGCCAAGCCGATGACCGGCGAGCCTGGCAGTGCCATGCACTTGCACCAGAGCATCATCGACATCGAGACCGGCAAGAACATCTTCTCCAATGAAGACGGGACCATGAGCGAGCTGTTCCTGCAGCACATCGGTGGCCTGCAGAAACTGATTCCCGAGTTGCTGCCGCTGTTCGCCCCCAACGTCAACTCGTTCCGCCGCTTCCTGCCGGACACCTCGGCACCGGTAAACGTGGAATGGGGCGAAGAGAACCGCACCGTGGGCCTGCGTGTACCGGATGCCGGGCCGCAAAACCGGCGTGTGGAAAACCGCCTGCCGGGTGCCGATGCCAACCCGTACCTGGCCATTGCCGCGAGCCTGCTGTGTGGCTACATCGGCATGGTCGAAGGCCTGAACCCGAGCGCACCGGTGGTGGGTCGTGGTTATGAGCGCCGCAACCTGCGCCTGCCACTGACCATCGAAGACGCGCTCGAGCGTATGGAAAACAGCGCAACCATCGAGCGCTACCTGGGCAAAACTTTCATCACTGGCTACGTCGCGGTCAAGCGGGCCGAGCATGAAAACTTCAAGCGCGTGATCAGTTCGTGGGAACGGGAATTCCTGCTTTTTGCCGTCTGACGCGCCGTGCGCCGCCGTTGTCGGGTGGCGCTCTCACCTGGAATTTTTAGGAGATTGGTATGACCAGCAACAACCCGCAAACCCGTGAATGGCAAACCCTGAGCAGCGATCACCACCTGGCCCCGTTCAGCGACTTCAAGCAGCTGAAAGAGAAAGGCCCGCGGATCATCACCAACGCCAAGGGCGTCTACCTGTGGGACAGCGAAGGCAACAAGATCCTCGACGGCATGGCCGGCCTATGGTGCGTAGCCATTGGTTACGGTCGCGATGAACTGGCGGACGCCGCCAGCAAGCAGATGCGCGAGCTGCCCTACTACAACCTGTTCTTCCAGACCGCTCACCCGCCGGTGCTGGAGCTGGCCAAGGCCATCGCCGATGTCGCGCCAGAAGGCATGAACCACGTGTTCTTCACCGGTTCCGGCTCTGAAGGCAACGACACCATGCTGCGAATGGTTCGTCACTATTGGGCAATCAAGGGCCAGCCGAAGAAAAAGGTCATCATCAGCCGCAAGAATGGCTATCACGGTTCCACCGTGGCCGGCGCGAGCCTGGGCGGCATGACCTACATGCACGAACAGGGCGACTTGCCGATTCCGGGCATCGTCCACATCGCCCAGCCATACTGGTTCGCCGAAGGCGGCGACATGACCCCGGAAGAGTTCGGGATCTGGGCTGCCAATCAGTTGGAAGAGAAGATTCTGGAAGTCGGCGTGGACAACGTCGGTGCATTTATTGCCGAGCCAATCCAGGGCGCCGGCGGCGTGATCATTCCGCCAGACACCTACTGGCCGCGCATCAAGGAAATCCTCGCCAAGTACGACATCCTGTTCGTGGCCGACGAAGTGATCTGCGGCTTCGGCCGTACCGGTGAGTGGTTCGGCAGCGACTTCTACGACCTCAAGCCGGACATGATGACCATCGCCAAAGGCCTGACCTCCGGCTATATCCCCATGGGTGGCCTGATCGTGCGCGATGAAGTGGTCGAAGTGCTCAACGAAGGCGGCGATTTCAACCACGGTTTCACCTACTCCGGGCACCCGGTGGCGGCGGCTGTAGGCCTGGAAAACATCCGTATCCTGCGCGACGAAAAAATTGTCGAGCGCGTCAAGGCAGAAACGGCACCGTATTTGCAGAAACGTCTGCGCGAACTGAACGATCACCCATTGGTGGGCGAAGTTCGTGGGGTAGGCCTGTTGGGGGCAATCGAACTGGTTCAGGACAAAGCTACTCGCAAGCGTTATGAAGGCAAGGGCGTCGGCATGATCTGCCGGCAGTTCTGCTTCGATAACGGGCTGATCATGCGTGCCGTGGGGGACACCATGATCATCGCGCCACCGCTGGTGATCTCGCCTGCGGAAATCGATGAGTTGGTGACCAAGGCACGCAAGTGCCTTGACCTGACCCTGAGTGCGTTGCAGGCCTAAGTGCTAGGCTCTGAGCGGGAGTCATGAAACTTTCGCTCAGAGCTGTCAGAAACGTTGGCCTTTCCTTGAAAGACCGCCTCGGATCTTGCCAGACTAGCCGCGGTTCCAGTTGTCCGGGTTCGGCCGCTGAACAAAGTGGTTCAAAAAAGAAAAATTTGGAGCATTACGCATGAAGGCATTAGGAAAAAAGCTTGCTGGCAAGACTCTCCTCGCCATGTCCCTGATGGGCATTATGGCGGGTGCGGTCCAGGCGGACGACAAGGTGTTGCACGTCTATAACTGGTCCGACTACATCGCTCCGGACACGATCAAGAAGTTTGAAGACGAGTCTGGGATCAAAGTGGTCTACGACGTCTTCGACAGTAATGAAACCCTCGAAGCCAAGTTGCTGGCAGGCAAGTCCGGTTATGACATCGTCGTACCGTCGAACAACTTCCTGGCCAAGCAGATCAAGGCTGGCGTCTACCAGAAGCTGGACAAGTCCAAGCTGCCAAACTGGAAAAACCTGAACACCGACTTGCTCAAGGCGGTATCGGTGAGCGACCCGGGTAACGAGCACGCCTTCCCTTACATGTGGGGTTCGATCGGCATCGGCTTCAACGCCGAGAAGGTCAAGGCTGCACTGGGCGCCGATGCGCCGACCAATTCCTGGGATCTGCTGTTCAAACCGGAAAACGCCGCCAAGTTGAAGTCGTGCGGTATCAGTTTCCTCGATTCGCCTACCGAGATGATTCCGGTGGCGTTGCATTACCTGGGCTATCCAACCGACAGCCAGGACAAGAAACAACTGGCCGAAGCCGAAGCACTGTTCCTGAAAATCCGTCCTTCGGTAGGCTACTTCCACTCGTCCAAGTACATCTCCGACCTGGCCAACGGCAACATCTGCGTGGCCGTGGGTTACTCGGGCGACATCTACCAGGCCAAGGCGCGTGCCGCCGAAGCCGGTGACAAAGTGAAAGTCAGCTACAACATTCCAAAAGAAGGTGCTGGCAGCTTCTACGACATGGTCGCCATCCCTAAAGATGCCGAAAACGTCGAAGGCGCCTACAAGTTCATGACCTTCCTGCAGAAGCCGGAAATCATGGCTGAAATCACCAACGCCGTGCGTTTCCCGAACGGTAACGCGGCCGCCACGCCATTGGTTGATAAAGAAATCACCGCCGACCCAGGCATCTACCCGCCAGCGGACGTGCTGGCCAAGCTGTACGCGATTGCCGACTTGCCGGCCGCGACCCAGCGGATCCTGACTCGCAGCTGGACCAAGATCAAATCCGGTAAATAAGCCGGTTTGATGCAACAACCTGTTGTTGCCACCTGCGCGGCGGCAACAACAGGATCAATTAAATGACAGAAAGTTTTGCTGGAACGGTTTTTCGAGGGTAAGTTGCGCGCCGGTTTTGTTGTAAGGCAGCCATGGCTGTCATGTAACGCGGGGCAACTTGAGCCCAACTCATTTTAGAGGACCTCCACTTGCCTATTTTTTCTTTGTTGCGCAATGCCATGCTGGTCGCTGCCGGGTTGACGCTTGCCGTCAATGTTCAGGCTGCCGGCACCGTGCATATTTATAACTGGTCGGATTACATCGGCGAGACCACCCTGGCCGACTTCCAGAAAGAGACCGGTATCAAACCGGTTTATGACGTATTCGATTCCAACGAAACCCTGGAAGGCAAGTTGCTGGCCGGGCGTACCGGTTATGACGTGGTCGTGCCGTCCAACCACTTCCTCGGCAAACAGATCAAGGCCGGTGCTTTCCAGAAGCTCGACAAATCGAAGTTGCCGAACTATTCGAACCTCGATCCGGTGCTGCTCAAGCGCCTGGAGCAAAACGATCCGGGTAACCTGTACGCCGTGCCGTACCTGTGGGGTACCAACGGCATCGGTTACAACCCCGAAAAGGTCAAGGCTGCGCTGGGCGTCGACAAGATCGATTCCTGGGCGGCGGTCTTTGAGCCGGAGAACATCAAGAAGCTGCAAAGCTGCGGCGTGGCGTTCCTCGATTCCGCCGATGAAATGATGCCGACGGTCCTCAACTACATGGGCCTGGATGCTAATAGCACCAACCCCGAAGACTACAAAAAAGCCGAAGCCAAGTTGCTGGCGGTTCGGCCTTACGTGACTTACTTCCACTCCTCCAAATACATCGCGGACCTGGCCAACGGCGATATCTGCGTGGCCATCGGTTTCTCCGGTGACATGTTCCAGGCCCGCAACCGCGCGGCCGAAGCGAAGAAGGGCGTGGACATCGCCTATTCGATTCCCAAGGAAGGCGGTGCGCTGTGGTTCGACATGCTGGCGATTCCGAAGGATTCGGCCAACGTCAAGGAAGCGCACGCGTTCATCAACTATTTGCTGAAACCTGAGGTGATTGCCCAGGTCAGTGATTACGTCGGCTACGCCAACCCTAACCCCGGGTCGGACAAACTGATGGAACAGTCCATTCGCACCGACGAAGCGGTTTATCCACCGCAAGCGGTACTCGACAAGACCTACGTGTCCATCGAGTTACCACCAAACATACAACGTTTGATGACCCGCAGCTGGACCAAGGTCAAGTCGGGTAAATAGCTTCAAGGCTCAAACTATCCAAGGTTGGCTCACCTTGAGCGAACTGCACTCTTTTTGTTGGGAGTTTCGTAAATGGCAGTTGCCTCCGGCGCCTATAAGAAAGCCCTCGAGGGCGACCAGACACCTAAACAGGTGCTGGTCAAAATCGACCGGGTCACGAAGAAGTTCGACGAGACGATTGCCGTGGACGACGTGTCCCTGGAAATCAAGAAAGGCGAGATTTTCGCCCTGCTCGGCGGTTCGGGATCGGGCAAATCCACCCTGCTGCGCATGCTCGCCGGCTTCGAACGACCGACTGAAGGGCGGATCTTCCTCGACGGCGTGGACATCACTGACATGCCGCCGTACGAGCGGCCGATCAACATGATGTTCCAGTCTTACGCCCTGTTCCCGCACATGACCGTGGCGCAGAACATCGCCTTCGGCCTCAAGCAGGACAAACTGCCCGCCGCTGAGATCGATGCGCGCGTGGCCGATATGCTCAAGCTGGTTCAGATGACCCAGTACGCCAAGCGCAAGCCGCATCAGTTGTCCGGTGGCCAGCGCCAGCGTGTGGCCCTGGCCCGTTCGCTGGCCAAGCGTCCAAAGCTGCTGCTGCTCGACGAACCGATGGGCGCGCTGGATAAAAAACTGCGTTCGCAAATGCAGCTGGAGCTGGTCGAGATCATCGAGCGCGTTGGCGTGACCTGCGTGATGGTGACCCACGACCAGGAAGAGGCCATGACCATGGCCGAGCGCATAGCGATCATGCACCTGGGCTGGATCGCCCAGATCGGCAGCCCGATCGACATCTACGAAACCCCGACCAGCCGCCTGGTCTGCGAATTCATCGGCAACGTCAACATCTTCGACGGTGAAGTGATCGACGACGCCGAGGGCCACGCGATCATCACCTGCAAGGACCTCGACCGGAAGATCTATGTGGGCCATGGCATCAGCACCTCGGTGCAGGACAAATCCGTGACCTATGCGATCCGTCCGGAAAAGCTGCTCGTGACCCCGACCATGCCGACCTGTGAATACAACTGGTCCAGCGGCAAAGTGCACGACATCGCCTATCTCGGTGGTCACTCGGTGTTCTACGTCGAACTGCCGAGCGGCAAGATCGTCCAGTCGTTCGTCGCCAACGCCGAGCGCCGTGGCCAGCGACCAACCTGGGGTGACCAGGTGTACGTGTATTGGGAAGACGATAGCGGCGTGGTACTTCGCTCATGAACATGCGCAAATTCAAACGCCGCCTCAATCGAATAATTCCCGGTGGCCGCCAGCTGGTCATCGGGGTTCCCTTCATCTGGCTGTTCCTGTTCTTCATGTTGCCGTTCTTCATCGTCCTGAAGATCAGCTTCGCCGAAGCCGACGTGGCCATCCCGCCGTACACCGAGATCTACAGCTACGCCGAACAGAAACTGCAGGTGCTGCTGAACCTGGGCAACTACGTGATGCTCGGCGACGACGAGTTGTACATCGCCGCTTACCTCGGCTCGTTGAAGATGGCACTCTTCAGCACCATCCTCTGCCTGCTGATCGGCTACCCGATGGCCTACGCCATCGCCAGTGCCCGCAAAGAGCTGCAAACGGTGCTGGTTCTGCTGATCATGATGCCGACCTGGACCGCGATCCTGATCCGCGTCTATGCGTGGATGGGCATCCTCAGCAACAACGGCCTGCTCAACGGTTTCCTGATGACCATGGGCTGGATCAGTGAGCCGCTGCAGATCCTCAACACCAACCTCGCCGTGTACATCGGTGTGGTGTATTCGTACCTGCCGTTCATGATCCTGCCGCTGTACGCCAACCTGGTGAAACACGACACCAGCCTGCTGGAAGCCGCGTCGGACCTCGGTTCGAGCACCTTCAACAGCTTCTGGAAGATCACCGTGCCGCTGTCGAAAAACGGCATCATCGCCGGCTGCATGCTGGTGTTCATCCCGGTGGTGGGCGAGTTCGTGATCCCGGAACTGCTTGGCGGTCCGGAGACCCTGATGATCGGTAAAGTGCTCTGGCAAGAGTTCTTCAACAACCGTGACTGGCCGGTGGCATCCGCCCTGGCGGTGGTGATGCTGGCGATCCTGATTGTGCCGATCATCCTGTTCAACCGCAGTCAGGCCAAGGAAATGGAGGGTAAAGAATGAAACGCTTCCGTTTCTCCAGCCTGATGCTGGTACTGGGTCTGTTGTTCATCTATCTGCCGATGCTGATCCTGGTGATCTACTCCTTCAACGCCTCGAAGCTGGTGACGGTGTGGGGCGGCTGGTCGATCAAGTGGTACGTCGGCCTGATGGACAACACCCAACTGATGGGCTCGGTGGTGCGTTCGCTGGAAATCGCCTGCTACACGGCGGTGGCGGCAGTCGCACTGGGAACGCTGGCCGCGTTCGTCCTGACCCGCATCACCCACTTCAAGGGCCGTACGCTGTTCGGCGGCCTGGTCACCGCGCCGCTGGTGATGCCGGAAGTGATCACCGGTCTGTCGCTGTTGCTGCTGTTCGTGGCCATGGCACAGATGATCGGCTGGCCGCAGGAGCGTGGCATCGTGACGATCTGGATCGCCCACACCACGTTCTGTGCGGCGTATGTGGCGGTGGTGGTGTCGGCGCGCTTGCGTGAACTGGACCTGTCCATCGAAGAAGCGGCCATGGACCTCGGTGCGCGGCCATGGAAGGTGTTCTTCTTGATCACCATCCCGATGATCGCGCCATCCCTGGGCGCCGGCGGCATGATGTCGTTTGCCCTGTCGCTGGATGACCTGGTGTTGGCGAGCTTCGTGTCGGGCCCGGGTTCCACGACCTTGCCGATGGAAGTGTTCTCGGCGGTGCGCCTGGGCGTGAAGCCCGAGATCAACGCCGTGGCCAGCCTGATCCTGCTGGCAGTGTCGCTGATGACGTTCCTGGTCTGGTTCTTCAGCCGTCGCGCCGAAGAAGCGCGCAAGCGTGCGATCCAGCAAGCCATCGAAGAAAGCGCTGCCGATTCGTGGAAGCAACCGGACGTGCGTCGCGCGCAGCCGGAAGCGGCGTGAGTCTTAAATCGGGTTGACCACAATCCTGTGACCAACCCAAATCTAATGTGGGAGCGGGCTTGCTCGCGAAAGCGGAGTGTCAGTCACGAATATGTGGACTGACACTCCC
>NZ_JBYTEO010000052.1:0-50069 GCF_058791355.1 Pseudomonas sp. EB271-G4-1 | reverse complement strand
TCCGTGGGTCGCCGCGATGGGCCATCCTTGGCCCAGCGCGGCTAAACCGGCGTCCTGCCGGTTTCCCCACTGCGCAAGGCCTGCGTTCGGCCATCGTGGTTTAACGGGGCGCCTGCGATCAAAAACAAAAGCGAGGCGGCCTTAAAGCCGACCTGACTGTTACGGGTGTACCTGGATCCCCTGTGGGAGCCTGCTCGCGATGACTGAGTGTCAGACGACATCGATGTTGCCTTTCGCACCGCTATCGCGAGCAGGCTCGCTCCCACAGGGTTTTTGTATCGTTTGACTGTTCGCGATCCCCGTCAAAAACCGCTATCTTCGCCGCCATTCGAAATGAGGCGAGCATGGGCTATCTACTTTTTGTCACGCTGATCCAGGCGTTTTCCTTCAGTTTGATCGGCGAGTACCTGGCCGGTCATGTCGACAGCTACTTCGCGGTGCTGATACGCGTGCTGTTGGCGGGGCTGGTGTTTATCCCGCTGACCCGCTGGCGTTCGGTGGAACCGGCCTTCATGCGCGGCATGTTGCTGATCGGCGCACTGCAATTCGGTGTGACGTACGTCTGCCTGTACCTGAGCTTTAGCGTGCTGACGGTGCCGGAAGTGCTACTGTTCACCATCCTCACGCCGCTGCACGTGACCCTGATCGAAGACGCATTGAACCATCGCTTCAACCCCTGGGCCCTGATCGCGGCACTGGTGGCGGTGGCGGGGGCCGCGGTGATTCGCTTCGACCGGATCAACCCGGACTTCTTCATGGGTTTCCTGCTGCTGCAACTGGCCAACTTCACCTACGCCGCCGGGCAGGTGCTCTACAAACATCTGGTCGCACGTCACCCCAGCGACTTGCCACATTACCGGCGTTTTGGCTATTTCTACCTGGGGGCATTGGCGGTGGCATTGCCGGCGTTCCTGCTGTTCGGCAAACAGAACTTCCTGCCTGAAGCACCGCTGCAATGGGCGGTGCTGTTGTTCCTCGGCCTGGTCTCGACCGCGCTGGGGCTGTACTGGTGGAACAAGGGCGCATGCCTGGTGAATGGCGGGACGCTGGCGGTGATGAACAACCTGCATGTGCCGGTGGGGCTGCTGATCAACCTGCTTATCTGGAATCAGCATGAAGAATTGGGACGATTATTGCTCGGTGGTTCGGTGATCTTGATGGCGGTGTGGATCAGCCGGCTGGGTGTACGCCAACCAGCCATCGCGCACTGATCCGTCGGCTTGCGCAAACGGCCGTCTATCATTCTAGCGTGCGCCTTTAAATCGACCGATTGAGAAAATAGAACGTCGATGTTTTTTTATAAGGCACTGTATGTGGCGCGTCCAAGGAGTCGAGCGCACACAAACTCAACAATTACCGGATTTCCGCCGAGCGTAGGTGAGACAAGAAAATGGCCAAAGCTGCCGATGTGGTTGTGCAATGCCTGGAAAGTGAAGGCGTCGAGTATGTATTCGGCATTCCCGGCGAGGAAAACCTTGACCTGCTTGAATCCCTACGCAAGTCGACGATCAAGCTTGTGCTGACGCGTCACGAGCAATCCGCCGGCTTCATGGCCGCCACCTACGGCCGCCTCACGGGTAAGACTGGCGTCAGTCTTTCCACCCTCGGCCCTGGTGCAACGAATTTGGTGACTGCCAGCGCGTACGCCTACCTGGGCGGCATGCCCATGATGATGATTACGGGTCAGAAGCCGATCAAGAAGTCCAAGCAAGGCCGTTTTCAGATCATTGACGTCTGCGGCATGATGGCGCCGATCACCAAGTACACCCACCAGTTCGCCTCGGCAGACAATATCCCGGCGCGGATGCGTGAAGCGTTTCGTCTCGCTGAAGAGGAGAAGCCCGGAGCCGTCCACCTGGAACTGCCGGAAGATATCGCCGCCGAGCAAACCGATAGCATGCCGATGCCGCGGAGCCTGCATCGCCGTCCATTGGCCGAGCACAAGGCTGTCGAGGCCGCCGTCGAGAAGTTGCAGAACGCTCGCAGTCCAATCCTGGTGATTGGCGCAGGTGCCAACCGCAAGATGACTGCCAAGGTTTTGAAGCAACTGATCGACGATACCGGCATTCCCTTTATCACCACCCAGATGGGCAAAGGCGTGGTTGATGAGCGCCACCCGCGCTTTCTCGGTAACGCCGCGTTGTCGTCGGGAGACTTCGTGCACCGCGCCGTCGAGGCTGCCGACCTGATTGTCAACATCGGCCACGATGTGATCGAGAAGCCGCCATTCTTCATGGTGCGTGGCGGCACCGAAGTCATCCACATCAACTTCCGCTCTGCTGAAGTCGATGCCGTGTATTTCCCGCAGATTGAAGTCATTGGCGATATCGCCAACGCCGTCTGGCAGATCGGCGAAGCGCTGAACGATACCAGCCATTGGGATTTCACACGGCTGATGGCGATTCGTGATGCGAACGAAGCCCAGATCATCGAAGGGGCGGACGACAACAGGTTCCCGGTCTACCCACAGCGCCTGGTTGCCGACATTCGTCGCGTGTTGCCTTCTGAAGGCATCGTTGCCCTGGACAATGGCATCTACAAGATCTGGTTTGCTCGCAACTACAAGGCTCACAAGCCCAACACCGTGCTGCTGGACAACGCGCTGGCGACCATGGGGGCAGGGCTGCCTTCGGCCATGGCCGCGCATTTGGTGTACCCGGATCGTCCGGTGATCTCCGTGTGTGGGGACGGCGGCTTCATGATGAACAGCCAGGAGTTGGAGACAGCGGTTCGCCTGAACATGAATTTGACCGTGGTGATCCTGCGGGACGACGGCTACGGCATGATTCGCTGGAAGCAGGCGAACATGGGTTTTACCGATTTCGGCCTGGATTACGGTAACCCGGACTTCGTTAAGTACGCCGAGGCCTATGGCGCCAATGGCCACCGCGTGGAGAGCGCCGAGGGTTTCCTGCCGCTGCTGGAACACTGTGTCAAGACACCTGGTGTGCATGTGATCGACTGTCCTGTCGATTACAGCGAAAACGACCGCATCCTGAACATGGAGTTGCGCCAGCGTAGCGCGGCCATTTGATTTCGCAGCAAGATTTTTTGACGAGCTGGTATACCTGATCGCGAGCATAGGCGGGCGCAGGCTGAAGCATTGAAGTCCTGGCAGGTGCAAATACAAAAGGGCCCTTCAAGGGCCCTTTTGGCGTACGCGTCGTCTGAACTCAATGGCCAATCAAGCCTGGCGCGCTGCCATTGCCGAGTAGCTGTTCATCAGGTTGCGGTAGTTCGGGATGCGCTGGGACAGCAGGTTGCCCAGGCCTTCAATGTCGTTGCGCCAGTCACCCTGCAATTCGCAAGCGACCGAGAACCAGTTCATCATTTGCGCCCCGGCCTGGGTCATACGGTTCCAGGCTGCCTGTTGTACGGTGGTGTTGAAGGTGCCGGAAGAATCAGTGACTACGAACACTTCAAACCCTTCTGCGAGGGCAGACAACGTTGGGAAGGTCACGCAGACGTCAGTCACCACACCGGCGATGATCAGTTGCTTGCGACCGGTCGCCTTGATGGCCTTGACGAAGTCTTCGTTGTCCCAGGCGTTGATCTGGCCAGGTCGGGCTATGTAGGGCGCGTCCGGGAACATTTCCTTGAGTTCGGGTACCAGTGGGCCATTGGGGCCTTGTTCAAAGCTGGTGGTGAGGATGGTGGGTAGCTCGAAGAATTTTGCCACGTCGGCCAGTGCCAGTACGTTGTTCTTGAACTCGTTGGGCGAAAAGTCTTGAACCAGGGAAATCAGGCCAGTCTGGTGGTCAATCAACAAAACTACGGCGTCGTCTTTGTTCAGGCGGTTGTAGGTAGCGTTGCTCATGATGAAATCCTTTCGAGGTAGGTGAGTGGCGTCGTTCAACATGAGCACAGATTAGGGTTTGCGATGAGGCAGAAAAAGCCGGTGAAAAGCGTTTAACTGTCAACCTGGAAGAGACAATCTGGACAGGGTTTGCGTTGCTACATAACGTGTTTTTCGGCCTCCGGCATGTGGCTCGCGCCCAGCACCGCTGGCAACAGCCCGGCCCGCAAATCCCCGCCACTCGGCTGCTGATAAAGGCTCAAGCCAAACTCCGGCAACACCGCCAACAGGTAATCGAAAATATCCCCCTGGATCCGCTCGTAATCGGCCCACGCCGTGGTGCGGGTGAAGCAGTAGATTTCCAGCGGAATACCTTGGGCCGTGGTCTGCATTTGTCGAACCATGCAGGTCATATTCGGCTGAATCTCTGGGTGACTCTTGAGATACGCCAGCGCATAAGCGCGAAATGTGCCGATATTGGTCATGCGCCGGCGGTTGGCCGACATCGCCGCGACATTGCCCTGGGCTTCGTTCCAGGCCTTGAGTTCGGCCTGTTTACGGCTGATGTAGTCGGTCAGCAGGTGTACCTGGGACAGCCTCAGTTCCTCGTCATCGCGGATGAACCGCACGCCACTGGCGTCGATGAACAGGCTGCGCTTGATCCGCCGGCCGCCGGACTGCTGCATGCCGCGCCAGTTCTTGAATGATTCGGACATCAGGCGCCAGGTCGGGATCGAAACGATGGTCTTGTCGAAATTCTGCACCTTGACCGTATGCAGCGTGATGTCGACGACATCGCCATCGGCACCGACCTGTGGCATCTCGATCCAGTCGCCGACCCGCAGCATGTCGTTGCTGGTCAGCTGCACGCTGGCGACGAACGACAGCAGGGTGTCCTTGTAGACCAACAGGATTACCGCCGACATGGCGCCCAGGCCCGACAGCAGCAACAGCGGCGAACGGTCGATCAATGTGGCGACGATGATGATCGCGCCAAACACGTACAACACCATTTTCGCCAGTTGCACATAGCCCTTGATCGAGCGGGTGCGGGCGTGTTCGGTGCGGGCGTAGATGTCCAGCAGGGCATTGAGCAGGGCCGTGATCGACAGCAGCAGGAACAGAATGGTGAACGCCAGTGCCACGTTGCCGAGGAAGACCATCGCGGTTTTGCTCAGCTCAGGGACCAGGTGCAGGCCGAACTGGATGACCAGCGACGGTGTGATCTGTGCCAAGCGTTGGAACACCTTGTTGTGACGCAAGTCGTTGATCCAGTGCAGCGCCGGCTGGCGGCCGAGGATTTTGCTGGCGTGCAGGATCAGGTAGCGCGCCACTCGTCCGAGGACCAGGGCAATGACCAGCAACACCACCAGTGCCAGGCTGGCATGCACGAGCGGATGCTGGTCAAGGGCACCCCAGAGGTCTTGGGCATTGAGCCAGAGCTGTTTGATATCCATGGGCAAAAACGATTCTTTAATGGGACACGGGGGACGATTAGAGCACTTAAGACGTTTTGTATGACCGTCGGTGACAAATCGGGCAATAAAAAAACCACTGTTTACCGCCTTTTGTACAAAGAAACTCGGCCTACGCGCTCGAAACCGGTAACCTATGCAGCTGTTTTTTTGTATTTCTTCGAGGTAGCACCCGTGTTTTCCGAATTCGCCTTGCACGAACGCCTGCTCAAAGCCGTGGCCGAGCTTAAATTTGTCGAGCCAACGCCAGTGCAAGCAGCGGCTATTCCGCTGGCGCTCCAAGGGCGTGACCTGCGGGTGACAGCGCAAACCGGTAGCGGCAAGACCGCTGCATTTGTCTTGCCGATCCTCAACCGCTTGATCGGCCCGGCCAAGATCCGTGTCAGCATCAAGACCCTGATCCTGCTGCCAACCCGCGAGCTGGCCCAGCAAACCTTGAAAGAGGTTGAACGCTTCGCGCAGTTCACCTTCATCAAGTCCGGCCTGATCACCGGCGGTGAAGACTTCAAGGTCCAGGCCGCCATGCTGCGCAAGGTGCCGGACATCCTGATCGGTACACCGGGCCGGATGATCGAGCAATTGAACGCTGGCAACCTAGACCTCAAGGAAGTCGAAGTGCTGGTGCTCGACGAAGCCGACCGCATGCTCGACATGGGTTTCGCCGAAGACGTGCAGCGTCTGGTGGACGAGTGCACCAACCGCCAGCAGACCATGTTGTTCTCCGCCACCACCGGTGGTTCTGGCTTGCGCGAGATGGTCGCCAAGGTGTTGAACAACCCTGAGCACCTGCAGCTCAACGCGGTCAGCCAGCTGAACGAGACCACCCGTCAGCAGATCATCACCGCTGACCACAACCAGCACAAAGAACAGATCGTCAACTGGCTGCTGGCCAACGAGACCTACCAGAAGGCCATCGTCTTCACCAACACCCGGGCCATGGCCGACCGCATCTATGGCCGCCTGGTAGCCCAGGAATACAAGGCGTTCGTGCTGCACGGCGACAAGGACCAGAAGGATCGCAAACTGGCGATCGACCGTCTGAAGCAGGGTGGGGTGAAAATCCTCGTGGCTACCGACGTTGCCGCTCGCGGCCTGGACGTGGACGGCCTGGACCTGGTGATCAACTTCGACATGCCGCGCAGCGGCGACGAATACGTACACCGTATCGGTCGTACTGGCCGCGCCGGCAACGATGGCCTGGCCATCTCGCTGATCTGCCACGGCGACTGGAACCTGATGTCGAGCATCGAGCGCTACCTCAAGCAGAGCTTCGAGCGTCGCACCATCAAGGAAGTCAAAGGCGCTTACGGCGGACCGAAAAAGGTCAAGGCCTCCGGCAAGGCTGTCGGCGTGAAGAAGAAAAAGACCGACGCCAAGGGCGACAAGAAAAAAGTCGCCGCCAAGACTCCAACCAAGCGCAAGAGCGTCAACCGGCCCAAGAGCGACTCTCTGGTCAGCAAAGACGGCATGGCCCCGCTCAAGCGTCGCAAGCCAGAAGCGCCGGCCGCTGAGTAAGCACCTCGGCTAGCCCAATAAAAACCCGGACAGTGTCCGGGTTTTTTACATCAAAAGATCGCAGCCTGCGGCAGCTCCTACACCAAATCACCGGTAGGAGCTGCCGCAGGCTGCGATCTTTTGATTTTTTGATCTATTGATCTTTAGCTTTCCGCTTTCTTCTCTGCGGTACCCAATTCCTTTAGCCGCTGATCGATCAACTGGCACTTGTCCGGCAAATCCTTGGAAGCAGTGCCCAGATCCATCTTCTGCAACTCGTCGTTGATCTCCTTGGCCTTGGCCGGGTTCTGCTCGGTGAGCTTGGTGACTTCCTTGGCCAGCTGTTCGCGCTTGAGAGTGGCCTCCTCCGGGGTGCAGGCCCAGGCGGGCAGGGCGCAGGCGAGGGTAGTGGCGAGGGTGAGTTTCAGCAGGATTTTCATCTGTCGGGCCTCGGTTCCGGTTAAGGCGGGTTAACCGGTTGAGGCTTGCAGCAGGGAAAAAGTTCACCCTCATCCCCCATGGCAGCAGCTCGTCGGTGCTTTATCCTCATACCGATCATGATGTCGCACCCAATCCATGATTTCATCTTCGTTGCGTCCCTTGGGCGTCAGGTCGAGGTAGTTGTAGGTCCCTACCAGCAGGTCCAGCCCTCGGGCATAAGTGGAGTAGGTGTGGAAAATCTCGCCGGTGTCGTTGCGATAAAACACACTGAGGCCGGGAAGCTCTTCTTCCGAACCGTCGGTTTTTTCGTAGTTGTAGGTGGCCCTTCCGGCGGCGACGTCTTCGGGGCGGGCCGTCACACCGAAGTCATAATTGAAATCACAGCCTTCGGACGACACCCAGTCGAATTTCCAGCCCATGCGCCGCTTGAACGCCTGGAACTGGGCGAACGGTGCGTGGGATACCGCCACCACAGAGACATCGTGGTGCGCCAGATGCTGGTTCGCCCCGTCGATGTGGTCGGACAGGAAAGAGCAACCTGGGCAGCCTTCGTCCCAGCCGTCGGCGAACATGAAATGGTAAATGACCAACTGGCTTCGGCCACCGAACAGGTCGGCGAGTTTCAGTTCACCGTCAGGCCCCTGGAAGTGGTAGTCCTTGTCGATTTTCACCCACGGCAAGGCGCGGCGCTCTGCGCTGAGCCTGTCCCGCTCCTTGGTGAAGGCTTTTTCATGGGCCAGGTGTTGTTTGCGCGCGGCAAGCCATTCTTCCCGCGACACAACGGGGTGGTTCTGAATATTCATTTGGTTTTCTCCTGCGTGATGCGGGGAGGCGACTTACACAGCCTAGTCGTTTGGCGTACCGGCAAATCGACATACCGTCGGTCGGTAGCGGTATGGAAACTCGGGCTGAACGGCTGCCGTGCTCTTTTGTCACAACTATGAAGACCCTCTCACTCACGGCTACCGGAGGTTGATTCGGGATGATGACTTATAACTGGGATTTGATTGAGCGCTTACTGCATGAAGTGCAGAACGGTGAGGCTAGCTTTACCCCGCGCCACTACGCCGAACAGTACGCCGCGCAGAAAGCCGCTGAAGGTGAGCAGCCTGAAAACCTGGACCACCTGAAGGCGGTGGCCGGCGAGTATGAAAAGTTACTGTTAATGCGCGGTTATATCGAGCCGCGGCCCGAAGAGCAGGGCGGTACTGGTTCGAACTACATTTTAACGATGCGTGGTTCGAGGCTGTTGAGCCTGATTGACAGCAGTATTCCGGGCGATGAGCATCCGCGTCAGGTGCTGGACGAGCAGGAGGACGCATTAAACGAATTGACGTTTGATGAAGTGGCTTCCAAGGCGCAGATTGCCTGATTGTATTTAATGCTCCTGTGGGAGCGAGCTGGCTCGCTCCCACAATGTATACGTGGCATTCAACCTGATTTGAGACACTTCAAATCACTGAAATCCTTCTTCACGCCCTCGATCTTCGTCAACAAGCGCTCACGTTGTTGTGGCGTACTTTGCGCCATCAAATCCACAAACAGCGCCCGCGCCTGGGCTTCGGTGTTGGCGAAGGCCTGTCGATAGGCGGGTGTCCATAAGCTTTCGCGGTTGACCAGGAGCGTCTCGATTCGCTGTGGGAATTGTGGTGCCTGGCGCTGCGCCACGGCGGCACTGAACTGTTTCTGCCAGTGGACGCGGTTGGCAATCCACTCGGTGTTCTGGTCGCCCAAGGCATTCGACCAGGCCATGACTCGCTGTTGTTGCGAGGGGCCGAGTGGTCCGAGCCATTCATTCAGGCGCTTCACCATGCGCTCGCCACGCTTTTTTATCTGCTGGTCCAGCGGTGGTTTCACGTATCGCTCCTGGCGCTTGCGCTGGTCCTTGGCGAAGGCCTCGTTCATTTCCGCGACCTGATTGTCGTCCAGGCCCTGCAGCAATTCGATGGCTGACGGGGTGATTTCCCGGGCTGTTTCGGCAATCGCTTTTTCGGCTTCCGCCGTGCGCGCCTTCAGCGCGTCATCGGTGACCTGATTGGTCGCGATCATGGTCTGCAAGCGGTCCAGCCAGTCGAGATAACCCGGCATTTGTGTCGTGCAATGCCAGCTCAGGTGTTCCTTCAAGCGTTCATTGAGCCAGCTTTTCTGCTCGCCGTTCATGTCCAGGTAATCGCTGAGCGTCCAGGGAATGATCACGTCGAGGTTGCGATAAGCCAGGCCCATGCGGTTGCACGCGCCGAGGGCGAGGGTGAACATGAGCACAAAGGCAATGTGTTTGATCCAGCGTGACATGGGCGAATCCTTGCGAAGCCTGGTTTCTGGCGCTGATTCTCATCTGAACGCGCAATGAACCCGGCAGTTCAGCCCATCAGTAGAAGGTGTGTTCGGCCTTGAGGGTGAGGAGTGCGTCGCACTGGCTGTTTTGCCCGGTATAGGCTGAACAATAGCTGCCGCTGAGGCTGGAATCGCTATAGATTAAATCGAGGTCGATGCCCATGAACGGTCGGGACAGTTTTACCGACCAATCGGTGAAGCTGCCGACATACCCACCGTCCACGGCGACCGGCGTGTTCAACTGATGGGTGGTGTATTTCATGCTGACGCCGATGCCGAACGGCTGGTTGCCGCGCAGGTCGGCAAACAGCGTGCTGTTCTGCTTGTCTGGATCGTTGCTCAAGGCTGCGCCGAAGCGGCTGCCCAGCAGGGTCAGGCCACCGAAGATTTCCTGGCTGTCGAGGGTCGCAACTTCGGGGTAGCTGTAATGGATGATGCCCACTTCGTAGCCAAGGACCTGGTCGAAGGGTTGCTTGAAGCCCGCGTAAGAGTCGATTTCAAGGTTTTTTCCCGGGCTGATGCCCATGCTCGGCGACCATTGGCCGACGTAGAAACCGCTGTCATGGGTCAGGTCCAGGCCGCCATGGAACGAACCGATGGCCGATGGCTTGACGAGGCCTTGGGCCATGCTGCGGCTGGGACTGCTCCCGAGCTTGAGGTCGAAATCCCCCAACTCGCGTTGAAAGATTTGCCCGTGCACCGCTTGGCTCGCCAGCAGGCCGCCGAGCAGCAAGGATAAAAAAGAAGGTGTGCGCATGCGTCACTCCATGAACCGCGGACAGGCTAAGGCCTGCTGAAACGCTTGATCTAGACGCGTGCAAGGATACCGACGAATAATGAGCCGCGTAGGCCGTTCGTCGATTTTTACAAGAAAGGAGGGTCAGGCGAGGATGTTGCCAGGTTCCAGTCCAAGCGCTTCGAAGCTCAAAGCGCTTAGGGACCAGGTGCAGCGCAGGCTATTACTTCTTGCCCAGGGTGATCTGCTTGGATGGGCCGAACGACTGGCCGCTGACACCTTTGGCAATTTGCTGGATTTCACCACCGGATTTGAGGAACGCAGCGATCTGGTTGTTGATCGATTCGCTGGTTTCGACGGCTGGAGCTGGCTTTGCTTTGCTGTTGGATGCTTTTACGCGCATGGCGGCCATTAACCTGTAGAAAATTAACTTGGCCAGGCATCGTACAGGATTAACTGCCTATTTGCTTGGCAAATATCCGCTGGGGCACATTGAGCGGGGGGGCATAATTGGTAAGTTGTATTTTGAAATATCGCCCTAAGCCGCTGTTTTAACTAAGAACCTGGTGAAAATAGAGCGTTTTCGCCTTGGGCGGGCGGCAAGGACAATCGCCGCTCCGGTCTGACGAGCGGCGGCCAGAAAATGGCAAAACCGGGAAAAACTAAGGCTTTGCAGGGAATTTCTGGCGCCATCGGGCTGACTGGCGATCCTGGCCGCTAAAACCGGGTAGAATGCCGCCACGCAATGAGGGTATTGGACATGGCTTTAGTCGGGCGTTACAACAGTTTGCAAGTAGTTAAACACACTAACTTCGGTTTATATCTGGACGGTGGCGCGGATGGCGAAATCCTGTTGCCTAATCGTTATATTCCAAAAGATATTCCCAGTGAAGATGAAGACTGGCTAAACGTTTTTGTTTATCTGGACAGCGATGACAAACTCATCGCAACGACTGAAAAGCCGAAAGTTCAAGTCGGTGAATTCGCCAGTTTGAAAGTTGTGGAAGTCAACAGCATTGGCGTATTCCTGGATTGGGGGCTGCCCAAAGACCTGCTGCTGCCGTATTCGGAAGAAAAACGCCAGATGACGGCCGGGGAATACGCCGTGGTGCATGTCTACCTCGACAAGCATACCCGTCGCATTACGGCGACCGCGCGCCTGGATCGGTACCTGGACAAGACGCCCGCCAACTACACCCCAGGCCAGGAAGTTGACTTGCTGGTGGCCGAAGCCACCGACATGGGTTTCAAGGCCATCATTAACAACAAGCACTGGGGCCTGATTCACAAGAACGAAATCTTCAAGTTCATGCGCGCTGGCAAGGAAGAGAAGGGCTTCATCAAGGAAGTTCGTAGCGACGGCAAGATCAGCCTGAGCCTGCAGCCCGTAGGCGTCGAAGCGGCCAGTAGCCTGAACTCCAAGATCCTCGCCAAGTTACGCGAGAACAACGGCAGCCTGGCAGTCAGCGACAAAAGCGATCCGACCCTGATCAGCAGCATGTTCGGCGTCAGCAAGGGCAACTTCAAAAAGGCTATCGGCGCGTTGTACAAGAACGGCCAGATCGTGATTCATGCCGATCGTATCGAATTGAGCTGAGTCGCCCATGTGCTTTGATGTCGAGGTATCAGGGTGAGCGCCACCCGGCGCAGCGCCGATGGATTTGCCCTGCAAGTGATGGTGGGGTTGTGCCTGGTCTGGGGCATCCAGCAGGTGATGATCAAGTGGGCGGCGCCCGATATTGCGCCGGTCATGCAGGCAGCGGGGCGTTCGGGGATGTCCGCGCTGCTGGTGGGATTGTTGATCTGCTGGAAGGGTGGCTGGGATCAGGTAGGCGCCACCTGGCGTGGCGGGCTGTTGGCCGGGGCCTTGTTTGGCCTGGAGTTCCTGTTCATTTCCGAAGGCCTGCAATTGACCACGGCGGCGCACATGTCGGTGTTCCTCTACACCGCGCCGATTTTTACGGCGTTGGGCGTGCACTGGTTGCTGCCGAGTGAGCGTCTGCGGCCTGTGCAATGGCTGGGCATTTTCCTGGCCTTCGTCGGGATCGGCATTGCGTTTGCTGCAGGGGTGTCCTGGGATAACCTCGATCGCCGCATGTTGCTGGGCGATGCGTTGGGCGTACTGGCGGGGGCTTGCTGGGGGGCGACCACTGTGGTGGTGCGCGCGTCGCGTCTGTCGGAGGCGCCGGTGACCCTGACTTTGTTTTACCAGTTGATCTTCGGTTTTGTCGGCCTGCTGCTGATTGCATTGCTCAGCGGCCAGATTACCCATGTCAGCTTGACCGGCGTCGCGCTGGCCAGTGTGCTGTTCCAGGGCATCGTGGTGTCGTTCTTCAGCTATCTGGTCTGGTTCTGGTTGCTGCGCCGTTATCTGGCGGCCAACCTCGCGGTTTTTTCATTCATGACGCCCTTGTTTGGCGTCACGTTCGGGGTTGTCCTGCTGGGGGAGGCGCTGAGCCTCAACTTCGTCATCGGTGCCGTGCTGGTGTTGCTGGGGATTACCTTCGTCAGCGCTGAACAGTGGGTACGTCGCCGGTTGCGCAGGGTCCTTGGGCAGGCTTGAACGGCTGGCATGCAGGCCGCCCGCGGTCTGTGATGCGCCAAGATGAAGTCAGGCCGTCGGATTGTGATCCATTCAGTAACAGATCGTTGTGATGTTCGACGAGCATTGCTCGACACTTCGGACTATTATCAGTGCGAAGCGGCTACAGAATTCCGGTCGCCCGGCACTACCCTGAAGGGGGCATCATGAAAGAGAAAATTCAAAACTGGCTGCACGACTTGGGTGTTGCACTCGGTTTGATCGAACCGCCTCTGCAACCTGTGCCTATTCGCACCGACGACGAACAGCGCCGACGCCAGCAGCGTCGCCGGTAATCGCGACGCCGTCTTTGCAGCAGCAGCCAAGGGTTGCTGCTGGCTACTCCATGCGCAGTGATGCGTGCAGGAAGATCGGCCAGGTCAATGCCGCCCGATCTCCATCAAGAACCGGCTCAAGTCGTTCGCCGTCCTGGCGGTGTTGAGCATCTGGTCTTCCTCGGCGGTGAAAGCCGTCAAGCCAAGTTCGTCTTCGAGATGGAAGATCAAGTCTTCGATATCCGCTTTATCCAATCCCAGCTGCGCCAGGCTGGCGTTGTCGTCGAAGTCATCCTGGCCTTCCAGCAGGCGGCTGATGAAGTGATGTACAGCGGCACGCACGGCAGCTTTCTTCATGGCAGGTCTTCTACGATTGTGGTGACTGTCCCTGCTGGTTGTTCCTGAGGTTGAGTACAGCAGGCTTCAGGCGTGTGAGCGCTGCCACTGGTCAATCATGTGCCGCAGATGGTCCCCGGAAAAACTGCCGAAGTGCCCGCCATGTACCGTACGGATCGGCAGGGCGCGCAAGCGCTGCAGGCTGCGTGCGTAATCATCGAGGTTGGAGTGGTAGGCGTCTTCGATCAACGGCCCATCGTAGATGATGTCGCCGCTGAACAGGGTCTCGGTCGCGGCTTCGTACAGGCTGATGCCTCCCGGCGAGTGCCCCGGCGTATGCAGCACTTGCAGCACCCGGTTGCCCAGGTCAAGCACGTCGCCTTCGTCGATCGTCCCGGTGGCCGGTGCAGCCTTGACCCGGTACTCGGCGTAGCACAATGGGCAGTCGGGGTGCGCTTCGAACATGTCATCGCCGACAAAGGCTTTGCTCAAGTCATTTTCGCCGTCCGGCGCGGCGAGGATTTCCGCTTCGGCCGGGTGTACAAGGCGCTCGGCGAATTCGTGATGCCCGGCAATGTGGTCGAAATGGCAGTGACTGGCCACTGCCACCAAGGGTCGCTCGGTAATCCACGGCAGTTGTTCGCGCAGGCTGACCAGCCCCGAGCCGCTGTCGAGTAGCAGGTCTTTGTCGCGGCCTTGTATGTGCCAGAGGTTGCAGCGATAGAAGGGGCGAATGTAAGGCTCGTGAATCAGGCGGATGCCATCACTGAGCTGTTTGACTTCGAACCAGTGATCGCGGCTGACGATCTTCATGGGCAGTTTCCTTCAAGCGAAAAAAAAACGAGTGTGGCAACCGACGCCACACTCGTCGAAGAAAGCATCAAGTCGTTATGTTTCAGCTTAGGCGGCGCTTGCCTGCATCGCGGGGCGAGGGGACAACAGGCTGACCACCACGAAGCTCACCAGGCCTACGGCGAGGCTGTAGTAGATCGGCGTATTGGCGTCCAGGCCGTCCTTGAACATGAACACCAGTGCGGTGGCGAATCCCAGGCCCATGCTGGCGATGGCGCCGGCGGTGGTGGCGCGTTTCCAGAAGATAGCGCCAATCAGCGGAACCAGCATGCCGCCCACCAACAGGTTGTAGGCCAGGGTCAGGGCGCTGATCACGTCGTTTACGACCAGGGCGATACCCAGCACCACGACACCGGTCAGCAGGGTAACCAGGCGGTTCAGGCCCAGGCTCGACTGTTTGCCGCCGCGCAGTTTTGGCAGCAGGTCTTCGGTCAGGGTGGTAGCGGCGGCGAGCAGGCCGGCGCTGGCGGTGGACATCATGGCAGCCAGTGCGGCAGCGATCACCAGGCCGCGGATACCGTCCGGCAGGGACAGTTTGACGATGGCGGCGAAAGCGTTGTTGACGTTGTCCAGGTCCGGGATCAGGACGTGAGCGGCCATGCCGATCAGGGCGCAGGCCAGACCGTAGAGAATGCAGTAGACACCGGCGAACGTACCGGCGACCTGGGCCACCTTGGCGGTCTTGACGGTGAACACCCGTTGCCAGATGTCCTGGCCGATCAGGATGCCGAAGAAGTAGATCATGAAGTAGGTGATGATGGTGTCCCAGCCGATGGTGGTGAAGCTGAAGCTTGCCGCCGGCAGTTTCAACACCAGATCATCCCAACCGCCGACGCGGTACAGGCAGATTGGCAACAGGATGAACATCAGGCCCACGGTCTTGATGACGAACTGGACAATGTCGGTCAGGGTCAGCGACCACATGCCGCCAATGGCCGAATAGACCACCACGACGCCACCGCCGAGCAGGACCGAGACCCAGAACGGCAGGCCGAACAGCACTTGCAGCACGGTGCCGATGGCCAGGATCGAGGTCACGCCGATCATCAGCGCGTACGCCAGCATGATTGCCGCGCTCGCGGAGCGCGCCATCGGGTTGTAGCGTTTTTCCAGCACCTGGGTGACGGTGTAGATCTTCAGTTTCAACAGCGGTTTTGCGAGGAAGAGGTTCAGCGCGACGATCCCGCAACCCAGTGCGGCGCACAGCCAGAAACCGGAGATGCCATGCACGTAGCCCAGGCGCACGGTGCCCACGGTGGACGCGCCGCCCAGGACGGTGGCAGCCATGGTGCCCATGTACAGGCTCGGGCCGAGGTTACGACCGGCGACCAAAAAGTCTTCGTTGGTCTTGGCCTTGCGCATGCCGTAATAGCCGAGTATCAGCATCGCGGCGGCGTAGATGAGTACGACGAATAAATCCAAAGCCATTGTGGCGTGTCTCCGATTGTCTTTTTTATGTGAAACAAAAGCGTTTCTGTGGGGCTGCTTTCTGTGGGAGCGGGCTTGCTCGCGAAAGCGGTCAGTCAGTCACATTAATGTTGGATGTGCCGTCGTCTTCGCGAGCAGGCTCGCTCCCACAGGTGGACCGATGTCAGGCGGGCTGACGAATTTCGGGTTTGAGCGTGGTGTTGATGCTCTTGCTGCGTGAATCATTGGGTCCGAACACCGCGCTCGATTCCGGGAACAGGCTCAGCAGCGCCAGGTACACCAGCGAGGCCAGGCCCAGGGTGACCGGCAGGCTGATGTCGATACCGCCAGCCATTTCGCCCAGTGGTCCGACGAATTGCCCCGGCAGGTTCACGAAGCACAGGCCGACAGCCGCGCTCGGGATCCAGGCACCCAGGCCACGCCAGTTCCAGCCGTGGGTGAACCAGTAGCGGCCACCTTTCTCGCCACGGGTAAACACTTGCAGGTCATCCGGGCAGTAGAAGCCGCGACGCACCAGCAGGCCGATGATCATGATCACCATCCAGGGGGTGGTGCAGGTGATGATCAGCACGGCGAAGGTCGAGACGCTCTGCACCAGGTTCGCCGCGAAGCGACCGATGAAGATGAAGGCAATCGACATCACACCGATCAGCAGCGTGGCCTTGACCCGCGACAGTACCCGGGGGAACACGCTGGACATGTCCAGGCCAGTGCCGTACAGCGAAGTCGTACCCGTGGACATGCCGCCGATCACCGCAATCAGGCAGACAGGCAGGAAGAACCAGCTCGGCGATACCGCCAGCAAGCCGCCGACATAGTTGTTGGCTGCGATGTAGTCCGGTGCCTTGATCGCTACGATGGTGGCGGTGGTCAGGCCGAACAGGAACGGGATGAAGGTCGCGATCTGCGAAATCACCACCGCTGCCATGATCCGGCGCTTGGAGGTCTCACGCGGAATGTAGCGCGACCAGTCGCCCAGGAACGCCCCGAAGGAGATCGGGTTGCTCATGGCCACCAGCGCGGCGCCGATAAACGCCGCCCAGAAACCCGGTTGTCCCATGTTCACGGTGCCGGCGTAGTTAACATCGAAGGGACCTGCGAACGCGAAAACGCCCAGCAGGAACAACAGGCTGGCGCTCCACACTGCGATCTTGTTGACCCATAGCAGGAAACGGAAACCATAGATGCACACGGTCAGCACCAGGATCGCGAACAGACCGTAGGCCAGGCCCAGGGTCAGGTCGGTTTCCGGCAGGCCGATCAGGCGCTTGGCGCCACCGATCAGCGCATCACCCGAACTCCATACCGACAGCGAGAAGAAGGCGATGGCGGTCAGCAGCGACAGGAACGAACCGACGATCCGCCCGTGCACGCCGAAGTGCGCTCCGGAAGACACGGCGTTGTTGGTCCCGTTGATCGGGCCGAACAGGCCCATCGGCGCGAGGATCAGCGAACCCAGCAACACGCCCAGCACAATCGCCAGTACGCCCGCCTGAAAGGACAGGCCAAACAGCACCGGGAAGCTGCCGAGTACGGCGGTGGCAAAGGTGTTGGAACCCCCGAAAATCATCCGGAACAAGTCCGTCGGGCCTGCGGTGCGTTCGTTGTCCGGGATCTGTTCGACCCCGTGGGTTTCAATTTGCGTAAGGCTTTGGTCGTTGTTGTTGTTATTCATGATCTGCTCCGATCATAAAGGCGCGCTCATCGTGCGTGAGCGTCACCTGTGTTGGCTAAGGGGATGGCAGCCCTTCCGGCATCGCGGACAAATGTTCGTGGCAGGCCAGCCATAGGCCTTGTTGTTCTTGGCCAGACGCTTGTTTCCTGAAAACAATCGTCTCGCGCTCCTGGCTAAAGTGCTGCTCCCCTTGCATGCGCAGCTCGGTGGCCACGTCATGGATGAAAATCGCCGCGTCACCTTGCAGGCTGACGAAAGCGTTGCTCGAGGTGCATGAGAGCACCTCGAAGCCGTCCTCGGCGCGCCAGCTGTCCCACAATGCCTGGTAGGCATCGCGCGACAGCAGGGGCTGTTCGAGGGTGTAGAAGACGAAGCTGGCATCGGCGCTGAACGCGCCGAAGTAGGCTTCGCGATCGTTGCGGGCGAAGGCGGATACCAGATCGGCAGCCGCTTTCAATACCTGATCGCGTTCATTCATGACCGATACTCAGCGATGGACCACACCAGGCAGTACGCAGAGCATTTCGTACAGCAGGTTGGCGGCCAGCAGCGAGGTGTTGCCGGTGGTGTCGTAAGCGGGCGAGACTTCTACCAGATCGCAACCGACCAGGTCCAGGCCTTGGCAGCCACGAACGATCTCGATTGCCTGAATGGTCGTCAGGCCACCGATTTCCGGGGTGCCGGTGCCAGGTGCCCAGGCCGGGTCGATACCGTCGATGTCGAAGCTCAGGTACACCGGACCGCCGCCGACTTTCTCGCGCACTTCGGCCATCAATGGTGCCAGGGATTTGTGCCAGCACTCTTCGGCCTGAACCACGCGGAAGCCCTGGTTGCGGCTCCAGTTGAAATCGTCAGCGGTGTAGCCCTGGGCGCGCAGACCGATCTGGACCACACGGTCCGGGTCGATCAGGCCTTCTTCGACGGCGCGACGGAACGTGGTTCCGTGGGCGATTTTCTCGCCGAACATGTGATCGTTCACATCGGCGTGGGCGTCGATGTGCACCAGGCCGACCTTGCCGTGCTTTTTATGGATGGCACGCAGGATCGGCAAGGTGATGGTGTGGTCGCCACCCAGCGTCAGGGGGATCACATCGTGTTCGAGGATATTGTCGTAGGATTCTTCGATGATCCGTACGGCATCCAGCAGGTTGAAGGTGTTGATCGCCACGTCGCCGATATCGGCAACCGACAGCGAATCGAACGGCGCAGCGCCAGTGGCCATGTTGTACGGGCGAATCATCACCGATTCAGCGCGAATTTCGCGAGGCCCGAAGCGGGTGCCAGGGCGCAGGGAAGTACCGATGTCCAGCGGCACGCCGACAAAAGCGGCGTCCAGACCTGCAGCGGTCGGTACGTGGGGGAGTCGCATCATGGTGGCGATGCCGCCGAAGCGCGGCATTTCGTTGCCGCCCAGTGGTTGGTGAAGAATCTTGTCCACGGGTAAGGCCTCATCGTCGTTGTTTTATTTATTGGGTTTCGCCGTTCACGGAGGGCACGGGCGAACCTTGTGGCAGCGATTCTGCGAAATGTAGTGGCCGGGAAGAATCGCTACGGGCAAATACTTAGTTCAGATTTTTCTAAACTAATGGAAGTGGGAGAGATAGACTTCACAGGTTGAACGCCGCAACCCATGTGGGAGCGGGCTTGCTCGCGAAGGCGTCGTGTCAGTCGATATCAATGTTGCCTGATACACCGCCTTCGCGAGCAAGCCCGCTCCCACAGTTGATCTCCATCGCCATGAGCATCACGCGCTATTTTGTAATCGGAGCCCCCATGGCCAACGCTTTACCCGACCTGAAACTTTTGCGCATTTTCGTCAGCGTGGTCCGCCATCAGGGCTTCGCCAACGCCCAGCAAGAGCTCAACCTTTCGACGTCAGCCATCAGCACCTACATGAGCCAGCTCGAATCCGCCCTGGGGCTGGTGCTGTGTCATCGCGGCCGTGGCGGGTTCAGCCTGACCAGCAAGGGTGAGCTGTTTCATCAGGAAACCCTGCGTTTGCTAGGTGAGCTCGAAGGTTTCGAACAATACGCCGCCGCGCTCAAGGGCGAGTTGCGTGGCACGCTGAACCTGGGGGTGATCGACTCCACGGTCAGCGACAAAGCCTTGCCGTTCGCCGAAGCCATTGGCGCCTACAGCCAGGAGCACCCGGCGGTGCACTTGCACTTGTCGGTGATGAGCCCCTATGAACTGCAACTGGGCGTGCAGGACAACCGCCTCGACCTGGCCATTGGCGCGTTTTCCACGCGCATGAGCGGTCTGGTGTACATGCCGCTGTACCGCGAGCAGCACTGGTTGTATTGCAGCACGCGGCACCCGTTGTTCAATGAACGGCGCATTCCCGAGCAAGTCATCACCCAGCAACGTATGGTCGGCCGAGGCTACTGGAGTCAGGCCGAGCTGGCCCGTCACGGCTTCAAGCACAGTGCCGCGACCGTGGAGAGTATGGAGGCGCAGCTGATTCTGGTGCTGTCCGGCGCCTACATCGGTTACTTGCCGGAACACTATGCCCAGGCGTGGGCCGACAAGGGTGACCTGCGTGTGTTGCTGCCGGCGACCTTCGGTTATCAGGCTCCGTTCTCGATGATCGTGCGCCGGGGGCGTAGTCGCGAGCCGTTGATCCAGACCTTTCGCGATTTGCTCAAAGCACAACTCAACCAGGCGTGAAGAAGATGCCGAGAATTCAATGCCCCCGCTGCCTGCGTCCTCAGAGCCATTGCCTGTGCCCGCTGATCCCCAGCCTCGACAGCCGCACCCGAGTGTTGCTGCTGCAACACCCGAGCGAAGTGAACCATGCGCTGAACACCGCGCGGTTGGCGGCGCTTGGGTTGAAGAACGCCGAGCTGATCGTCGGTGAGGTGTTCGAGGATCTGCCGAGGTTATTAAGTCAGACGGGCTATCAGGCGCGGTTGTTGTTTCCCGGCGAGGATGCGCATCCGATGCAGGCGTATACCGCATCCGATGAGCCGCTGTTGCTGGTGGTCCCGGACGGAACCTGGCGCAAGGCGCGCAAGATGTTGCACTTGAACCCGTTGCTGGCGGCGCTGCCCAGGGTAACCCTGGCCGAGGGTGGCGTGTCCCGCTATCGACTGCGCAAGGCGCCAGGGCCCGGGGCTTTGTCGACGGTGGAGGCGATAGTGCAGGCGCTGGAAACTCTAGAGGCGCCGACCTCGTTTGCGCCGTTGCTCAAGCCGTTTGAAGCACTGATCGAGGGGCAGATTGCGGCGATGGGGGAGGAGACTTTCCTACGCAATCACACCCACCAATAGTTCCCACGCAGAGCGTGGGAACGATCGGTAGCTAGCGCTCGCGCATCGCCTCGGTCCGTGCTTTCAGCACCGGTTTAAGCAGGTAGTCCAGCACCGTCTTTTCCCCGGTAATGATATCCACCGTCGCCACCATCCCAGGAATGATCAGCAATGGTTTCGCGTCCCCGCCAAGGTGGTTTTTATCGGTGCGCACCTGGATCAGGTAAAAGCTGTTGCCCTTGTCGTCGGTGATGGTGTCGGCACCGATCAATTCCAGCTTGGCACTCAGGCCACCGTAGATCGTGTAGTCGTAGGCACTGAACTTGACCATGGCTTTCTGGCCCGGATGCAGGAACGCCACGTCCTGTGGTCGAACCTTGGCCTCGATCAGCAGGTTGTCTTCCAGCGGTACGATTTCCACCATGTCACTGCCCGGCTGGACCACACCGCCGATGGTGTTGACCTTCAACAGCTTGATAATGCCCTTGACCGGCGAGGACACGGTAGTGCGGGTCACGCGGTCGTCGATGGCAATGCTCGAGGCAGTGATTTTCGACAGGTCGGTGCGTTTCTCATTCAGCTCTTTCGCTGCATCCGAGCGGAACGACTGTTCGGACTCGTCGATCTTGCTGCGGATCTCGGCAATGGCCGATTCCGCCCGGGGAATGGCCAGGGTAGTGGCGTTCAGTGAACCGCGGATTTCCACCGCGCTGCGCTTGAGCCGCAGGATCTCCACCGGCGACACGGCGCCGGTCTTGACCAGGGGCTCGGACATCGCCATCTCCTGGTTGACCAACGCCAGGCTGGAGCCGTACTGCCCGGCTTTGGAACGAAACTCCGCCAGTTCCTGGGTTTTTTGCCGCAGTTGTTCGGTCAACGTGCGTTGTTCGCTGGCCAGTCGGCGTTGGCGCTGTTCGTACAGCGAGCGTTCGTCTTCGGCGACTTGCGGCGCCTTGGCTATCACCTCTTCCGACAGCTTGAATGGCCGTCCTTCGGCTTCGGCCGACAGGCGTTCGACCTGAGCGGTCAGCGCGTAACGATCGACCTCGCTTTCGCCCTTGTTCGACAGGTAGCGCGTGTCATCCAGGCGTAGCAGGGTATCGCCCTTGTTCACCATTTGCCCTTCACGCACGAAGATCTCGGTGACGATGCCGCCCTCAAGGTTCTGGATCACCTGGACCTTGCTCGACGGAATCGCCTTGCCTTCGCCCATGGTGACTTCCTGCAGTACCGCGAACTTGGCCCAGGCCAAAGCGCTGATCAGCAACGCGGCGGCGAGCCACACGGTGATCCGCGACCAGCGTGGGGAGTCCTGCAGAGCGGCGCCAGCCGTTTCCGGCATGTACTCGGCTTCGGCACTTTTGCCGAAACTGTCAAAGTAGCCACGTGCTTTCGATGCATTCGATGAAGCATGCATAGGCGACTCCTAGACGGCCGCAGAGCCGACACGGCCCTTGCGCAGTGCATCGATGACCGCTTCTTTCGGGCCGTCGGCGACGATCCTCCCGTTGTCCAGTACCACCAGGCGATCGACCAGACTGAGCATCGAGGTGCGATGGGTCACCAGCAGCAGGGTCTTGCCCTGGACCCAGGCGTGGAGTTTTTGCCGCAAGGCGTCTTCGCTGCTGTTGTCCATGGCACTGGTGGGCTCGTCGAGCAGCATGATCGGTGGGTCGAGCAATAAAGCGCGGGCCAGCAATACCGCTTGGCGTTGACCACCAGACAGCAACTGCCCACGCTCGCCGACCGGGCGGTCGAAGCCTTGCGGGTGTTGCCGGGCGAGTTCGGTGACGCCGGTCAGTTCAGCCACTTCGAGCATGCGTGCGTCACTGATGTAGCGCGCGCCCAGGGTCAGGTTGTCGCGCAGGCTGCCGGCCAGCAACGGCAGGTCATGGGCAACGTAACCGATCTGATGGCGCAGGTCGGCGACGTCCAGTTGGCGCAGGTCCAGGCCATCGAGCAGCAATTGGCCTTGCGCCGGTTCGAAAAACCCCATCACCAGCCGCCCCAGGGTACTTTTGCCGGAGCCGCTGCGACCGATGATGCCGATCCGTTCGCCGGGTTTCACGCTGAAACTGACATTGGCCAGCGCCGGGGCGTTCTGGCCGTTGTAGTGGAAGGTCACGCCGACCACATCCAAGGCGCCTTGCAGTTGTGTGCGTTCCAGAGGCCGTTGTCTGGCATCGCGCTCCTGGGGCAGGGACATCAGCGCGTCGGTGCTTTTCATGGTCAGTTGCGCTTGCTGGTAGCGGGTGATCAGGCCAGCGATTTGCCCCAGCGGCGCCAAGACGCGACTGCCGAGCATGTAGGTCGCTACCAACGCACCGACGCTGAGGTTGCCGGCGATGATGCTGTAGACCCCGGCGACGATGGTGGCCATGCCGGAAAACTGTTGGATGAACAGCGTGCCATTGGTGGCCAGCGCCGAGAGATTGCGCGCGTGGCTGTCGAGACGGGTGAGGGCGCCGTGGGTGCTTTCCCATTTGTGCTGGCGTTCGCTTTCGGCGCTGCAGGCCTTGAGGGTTTCCAGGCCGCCCAGGGTTTCGATCAGCAGGGCTTGGCGTTCGGCGCCCAGGGCCAGGCTTCTCTGCACGGTGTCACGCAAGCGCGCCTGAATGATCATGGCGAAAATGATCGTGATCGGAAACGCCAGCAGCGGAATCACCACCAGCCAGCCACCCAGCAGCCCGATCACCACCAGCATCAGCAGTGCGAAGGGCAGGTCGATCAGGCTGGTGAGGGTGACGGCGGTGAGGAACTCGCGCAGGCCCTGGAAATCGTGAATGCTCTGGGCAAAGCCACCAATGGTCGCAGGCTTGGCTTTCATCGCCATGCCGGTGATGCGTTCGAACAGGGTCGCCGAGAGAATCACGTCGGTTTTCTTGCCGGCAGTGTCCAGTAGATGCGCGCGCACCACCCGTAGCACCAGTTCGAAACCGGTGCCGATCAGCAGGCCGATGGACAACACCCACAGGGTCGAGGTGGCCTGGTTCGGCACCACGCGGTCGTAGGTCTGCATCACGAACAGCGGCACCATCAGCCCCAGCAGGTTGATCAGGAAGCTCGCCAGGATCGCATCGCTGTACAACCATTTCGACAGCTTCAGGGTGTCGCGAAACCACGCCTCTACCCGTGGCACCAGCGGTGAACGAAGGTCTTCGAGTTCATGCCGTGGCCGGGCGAACAGCGCCTGGCCACTGTAATGCCCGGCAAGCTCTTGCGTCGTGGTCCATTGTTCGCCGCCATCGGCTTCGCTGGGCAAAACCAGGACCCGGCCATCCTCGCCAAAGCGGCGCAGCACGGTGGTACGACCGTTGTTGAGCAACAGCAGCACTGGCAGGTTAAGTGCAGAGATATCTTTGAGGTCGCGGCGCAACAGGCGCGCCTGCAATCCGGCCCGGGCCGCTGCGCGGGGCAGCAGGTCCAGGCTCAGGCGTTGGTGTGCCATAGGCAGCCCGGCACTCAGGCTGGCGCGACTGACCGTCGCGCCGTGGAGTTTGCAGAGGATCAACAGACCGTCAAGAAGTGGGTCATCGAAGCTCAGGCGTGGATCGACACCGGTGTTGGCGGTTTCCATGCTGGTCACATTGATCGCTCCGGTAATTGCATAGATACCTGCACATCAGCCCGTAGGAGCTGCCGCAGGCTGCGATCTTTTGACTTTGATTTTAAGAAAGAAAAGATCAAAAGATCGCAGCCTGCGGCAGCTCCTACAGGGGGTCATTTGAGTTCAGGCAGGCGAGCTTCGCTTTTCACTTCGGCCTGGGCGATTGCATCGGCGGGCAGCACCACGCGTTGCTTGCTCAGCAACTGACCCATGTTCGCCAGCACCCGGTACATCGAAAACTCCTCGGTGTAGCGTACTTCGGTGTAGCGGCGATTGGCGTTGTAAAGCTCGTTTTCGCTGTCCAGCAGGTCGAGCAGGGTCCGTTGGCCGAGGCCGAACTGATCCTGATACGCCACGCGTACGCGTCGGCTGGTTTCGGCATACTCGCGGGCGGTCGGGGTTTGCTTCTTGGCGTTGACCATCGCGTTCCAGGCCAGGTGGATGTTTTCGTTGAGCTGGCGCAGGGCGTTGTTGCGAATGTCCATTGCCTGATTGATCTTGTGGGCATCGGACTGCAGGCGCGCCTTGTCACTGCCGCCGCGGAACAGGTTGTAGTTCATCACCACCCCGACCCGCCACTCGTTGTCATGGCCTTCTTCGCCCGCGATGTTGTTGTTCGCGCCCACCGCGGCTTCGGCGTCGAAGCGCGGGTAGAACGGCGACTTGGCGACTTCGTACTGGCTCTCGGCTGATTGCACGTCGGCCTGGGCGGATTTCAGGTAGGGGTTGTTCTCCACCATGCTTTGCTGGGCATCCGGCAGGGAGGCTGGCACCTCGCCGCGGATCGACGGCGGGGCTTCCAGTTCATCGGGTAGGCGCCCGACGACGGCGGCGAAGTTCGACTCGGCATCGGCCAAATCGACTTCGGCGGTGTCGAGGTTGTTTTCCGCCAGTGCCCGACGGGCAGTGGATTGGTCGGCGTCGGCGGTGCTGCCGATCCCCCGCTGGGTGCGCATGCCGATCTGGTCGTTGACTCGCAGGTGCGCTTGCAGGTTGTTTTTGGCCAGGGTCACCAGTTCACGGCGCTTGAGCACTTCGAGGTAAACCTCGGCGGTGCGCAGGGCCAGGTCCTGGGCGGTGCCTTGGGCGTAGTACGCCCGGGAGTTGACGACGCCCTTGGTCCGCTCGACTTCGTTGGCGGTGTTGAACCCATCGAAGAGCATTTGACGAAGGCGCAGTTCTGATTGGGTGTAATTGAGGATTTCGGTGTGGTGATTGCCAAACGCTTGATTGTTGCGAGTGTTGGTGTTGTCGCTGTACCCGCGCCCGTATGCGGCATTCAGGTCCACCGATGGATAAAAGCCCCCCTTGGCGACCTTCACATCTTCATCAGCCGACAGACGGCTGTCCACCCGCGATGCAAGCTCCGGGTGGGTGGCGATAGTGCTCTGGATCGCTTCCGTCAGTGACATTGCATGCGCTTGGGTACCGCAGGCAATCGCCAGCAGAACCGCGCTGCAGAGGGGGTTTAAAAGACGCATGGTTCATCTCCCTGAATCCTAATGATGCTTTATGAGTCGCCAATTATTTGACGACATTTATAGGTAAAACCGTTTCATGCTTGTAACAAGAGAGCTAAGAACATTTTGAGGCGAACCTAAGAAGTTTTTCTCATAAGACTTATGCCAAAAAAAACTTATGTACTCTGCCAAATCCAGCACATTGTTCACTGCGAAAGCCCTTGATTTATGTGCCTTATGGCGATCATCAGGGCTTAAGGAAAGTTCAAGTCCAATTATCGAAAAAGGACGGAGAGGTGCTGGAGGGGAGGGATGCGGCGCAGACTGGGGTGACGGTTTTTTGTCGCCAGTGTGATTCAGGACTGTTACGCAACGCTGGTGGATGACGTTGTAGAGGCGGGTGGCCCAATGCCATTGATTGCAAAGGGTTTATCGAGATCGCGGACAGCGCACACAATTCGCCAGGGAATCCAATTAAGCCCACAGGCATGTTCTCCGCATTCAGACAGGGTGCCGACAAAGCGTTGGCAGCGGAGGGAATGCACATGGCTACGCTCATCGGTATCGTCAGCAAGGTTATCGGTCAGGTCTTCGCGGTGGCGGGTGACGGCACCCGTCGAGTGTTGATCGAGGGGGACCGGTTGTTTGCCGGCGATCAACTGGTGACCGGGGCCGAAGGCGCAGTGGCGGTGCATCTGCAAAATGGCCAGGAACTGACGCTGGGTCGCGGCAGTAGCCTGCAAATGACCGCCCAGTTGTTGGCGCATTCGTCGCCCCATGTGGAGACGGCTGAAGCGACGACTCCGAGCCAGGCACAGTTGACCGATGTCGAGCAATTGCAAAAAGCCATCGCCGCCGGTGACGACCCAACCCAGACCGCCGAAGCGACGGCGGCCGGCCCGGGTTCGACCGAACCTGCCGATGGAGCACAGGGTGGGGGCCACAGTTTCGTCATGCTCGAGGAAGTCGGGGGGCGGGTCGAGCCGACCATTGGCTTCCCCACCGCCGGGTTCAATGGCATTCCAGAGTTCCCGCTTGCACGGCACGACGGCGATAACAACTCTGACAACGCTGAGCCTGCGCCGCTGATTACACCGCCAGTGGTCACACTGCCCGAAGTCCCATCGTCGGAGGTCACGCCGCCAGCCGTCATACCACCGGATGTCACGCCACCTGTCGTCACGCCACCTGAAGTCTTGCCCCCGGTCATCACGCCACCGGTGAACCATCCGGTCACCCTCGATGGTCTGTCAGTGGAGGGTGGTGAACTGACCGTCAACGAAGCCAACCTGCCTGACGGTTCGGCAAGTAATCCCGCCGCACTGACCCAGAACGGCACCTTCACCGTCACGGCGCCTGACGGGCTGACCAGCCTGAGCATCGGTGGGATCGCCGTGATCAGCGCTGGCGTAGCCAACGGTTTTCCGCAGTCGATCATCACGCCGCTGGGCAGCACCCTGACCATCACCGGGTACAACCCAACAACAGGCGTAGTGAGTTACAGCTACACCCTCAACGACAACGAAAACCATTCGAGCGGCGACGGCACTCAACTCAGCGAACACTTCACCGTGATTGCCGGTGACAGCAATGGCGACTCCGCCACCGGTTCCCTGGACGTCACCATCGTCGACGACATGCCCAAGGCGAACGATGACAACAACCTCGACACCGCCTCGGAAACCCGACTCACCCTCGAAGGCAGCGTCCTGGGCAATGACGTGCAAGGTGCCGACCGTGTAGCGATCGGACCCAACAGCGGCCCAATCACCCCCGGCACGTTCATCGGCACCTACGGCACCCTGGTGCTCAACGCCAATGGCACCTACACCTATACCCTCAATCCCGGCGATGCCGACTTCAAGGCCTTGCACGCGGGCGGCAATGGTACCGAGACCTTCACCTACACCCTGACCGACGCCGACGGCGATACCAGTACTGCCAACCTGGTGCTGAACGTGCACAACAACGATGACGGGGTGACCCTCGGCGGCCTGGACGTCGCAGGCGGCGAACTGACCGTCTACGAAAAAAACCTCATGTACGGCAGCGACCCCGATGCCCCGGCGCTGACCCAGCACGGGACCTTCACCGTCATCGCCCCGGACGGCCTGCAGAGCCTGAGCATTTCCGGTGTCTCGATCATCAGCGGTGGCGTGGTGCAGCCCTTGCCGATCTCCGGCAGTACCTGGCTGGGCAGCACCCTGACCGTCACCGGCTTTGACCCTGCCACCGGCGTGGTGAGCTACAGCTACACCCTGAACTACACCGAGACCCACCCCAACGCCGACGGCGCCAACAGCGTCAGCGAGAACTTCGAGGTCATCGCCATCGATGCCGACGGCAGCGAGGCGCGTGGGGAAATCAACGTCAAGATCGTCGACGACTTGCCGACCGCCAAACCCGATGCGACCTCGGTGGTGGAGGGTGGCACTGTCACCGGCAACGTACTGTGGAATGACGTCGGCGGTGCCGATGGCTCCGGCGGTGGCGTGGTCGGCGTGCGCGCCGGCGCAGATACCTCGACCCCGGTGCATGGCGGCCTGAACAGCCAGATCAACGGCACCTACGGCTACCTGACGCTGGATGCCGCAGGCAACGCCGTGTACCACAGCTACCCGAACTCGGTGAGCGGCCCGGGCGCGAGCGATGTGTTCACCTACACCCTGCGCGACGCCGACGGTGATGAAAGCACCACCACCGTGACCATCGACGTGCACAACAGCTGCCTGGTCGCGGCCAGCGATCAGGACGTCACTGTGTACGAAAAAGCACTGGACCTGCACCAGGACGGCCAGGACCTGGCGCCCGGCAGCGTGAATGGCAGCCAGCCGAGTAGCGCCGGTGAAACCGCCAGCGGCACCCTGGTCGGCTCGGTCCATGGTGCCAGTGGCGCCATCACCTACAGTCTGCTCAGCAACGCCATCGGCACCTACGGCCAGCTGTTGCTGCATCCTGATGGCAGCTACACCTACACCCTGACCTCACCGGCCAGCACGATGCCGCAGGTCAACGATGGTGCCAACACCCTGCACGAAAGCTTCACGTACCAGGTCACCGACAGCCAGGGCAATGTTGCGACCAGCACCATCGTGATCAATATCGTCGATGACGTGCCGATCGCTACTCCCGATATAGCCTCGGTGGGAGAGGGCGGCTACATCGGCGGCAATGTGCTGTGGAACGACCACGTAGGAGCCGATGGTCAGTTCGCCGGCGGTGGCGTGGTCGGCGTGCGTGCCGGCGATGACACTTCGACCCCGGTGCATGGCGGCCTGAACAGCCAGATCAACGGCACCTACGGCTACCTGACGCTGGATGCCGCGGGCAACGCCGTGTACCACAGCTACCCGAACTCGGTCAGCGGCCCGGGTGCGAGCGACGTGTTCACCTATACCCTGCGCGATGCCGACGGTGACGAAAGCACCACCACCGTCACGATCGACGTGCACAACAGTTGCTTTGTGGCGACCAGCGACCACGACGTGACCGTCTACGAAAAAGCCCTGGACCTGCACCAGGACGGCCAGGACCTGGCCCCCAGCAACGTGAATGGCAGCCAGCCGAGCAGCCCGGTCGAAACCGCCAGCGGCACCCTGGTCGGCGCGGTTCACGGCGGCAGCGGTGCCATCACCTACAGCCTGCTCAGCAATGCCATCGGTACCTACGGCCAGCTGTTGTTGCACCCCGACGGCAGCTACACCTACACCCTGACCTCACCGGCCAGCACCATGCCGCAGGCCAACGACGGCGGCAACACCCTGCACGAAAGCTTCACCTACCAGGCCACAGATGCCCAGGGCAATGTCGCCACCAGCACCATCGTGATCAACATCGTCGATGACATGCCCACCGCTAACATCGACCACACCTCGGTGGGAGAGGGCGGCTCCATCGGCGGCAATGTGCTGTGGAACGACAACGCGGGGGCCGACGGCCAGTTCGCCGGCGGCGGCGTGGTCGGCGTGCGTGCAGGCGGGGACACCTCGACCCCGGTGCATGGAGGCCTGAACAGCCAGATCAACGGCACCTACGGCTACCTGACCCTGGATGCCGCGGGCAACGCGCTGTACCACAGCTACCCGAACTCAGTGAGCGGCCCGGGTGCGAGCGACGTGTTCACCTACACCTTGCGTGACGGTGACGGTGACGAAAGCACCACCACCATCATCATCGACGTGCACAACAGCTGCCTGGTCGCAGCCAGCGATCAGGACGTCACCGTGTACGAAAATGCCCTGGCCCAGCCGTGCAACACCGGCGAAATCGCCAGTGGCACCCTGGTCGGTGCGGTCCATGGCGGCAGCGGCGCCATCACCTACAGCCTGGTCAGCAACGCCATCGGCACCTACGGCCAACTGCTGCTGCACCCCGACGGCAGCTACACCTACACCCTCGCTGGCCCGGCCAGCACCACGCCGGCGGCCAACGACGGCGCCAACACCCTGCAGGAAAGTTTTACCTACCAGGCCACCGACGCCCTGGGCAACATCGCCACCAGCACCATCGTGGTCAACATCGTCGATGACGTACCGACCGCTATCGCCGATGCCACCTCGGTGGGAGAGGGCGGCTACATCGGCGGCAATGTGTTGTGGAACGACCACGTAGGAGCCGATGGTCAGTTCGCCGGCGGCGGCGTGGTCGGCGTGCGTGCCGGCGATGACACCTCGACCCCGGTACATGGCGGCCTGAACAGCCAGATCAACGGCGCCTACGGCTACCTGACGCTGGATGCCGCGGGCAATGCGCTGTACCACAGCTACCCGAACTCGGTCAGCGGCCCGGGCGCGAGCGACGTGTTCACCTACACCCTGCGCGATGGTGACGGTGACGAAAGCACCACCACCGTGACCATCGACGTGCACAACAGCAGCCTCGTGCCGTCCTGCGACAGCGACGTGACCGTCTACGCCAAAACCCTGAACCAGGACGGTCAGGACCTGATAGCCAAAGGCGCGGACTTTACCGGGACCCAACAGATCTACAGCCTGACCGGCAGCAATGCCGCCATTGCCCGCAGTGCGTTCGTCGCCAATACGGCAGCCATGACCGCAGTGCTGGTGGTCAGCGGAGCGCTTGGGTCCGTCAACGGCAACCACGACCATGACCTGATCACCGTCAATCTCAAGCAGGGAGAAACCCTCAACCTGGATCACAACCTCACAGCCGGGCACATCAGCCTGGAGTACTCGATCAATGATGGCGCCTACATCGCCATCGCTGACGACCAGACCATCACGGCGACCTCGGATGCGACCTATCACATCCACGTCACCAGCCTCCCTGATGGTCCGGCCCCAAGTGCAAGTGCTGTTGAAAACTACCAGTTGAAGATGACCGTCGATTACTCCGGGGCCCACGACATGGCACCGGACAACCATGACACCTACAGCGCCAGCGATAACCATGGCGGCAGCGACATCAGCTACCAGGATGGCCACACCCTCACCGGGACAGCGGGGGATGACACGCTGGTAGCCGGCAATGGCGACGCCATCATCCATGCCGGTGACGGCAATGACTTGCTGTACAGCGGCCTTGGCAACGATCTGCTCGATGGTGGTACGGGCATCGACACCGCCAGTTATGCCCACGCCACTGCCGGCGTCACGGTCAATCTCGGCGAGACCGGCGCACAGGACACCTTCGGTGCCGGCACTGACACCTTGACCGCCATCGAAAACCTGACCGGCTCCAACTTCAATGATGCCCTCACGGGAGACAACAACGGCAACCTCATCACCGGCGGCCTGGGCAACGACGTGCTCAACGGCGAGGGTGGCGACGACTTCCTGATCGGCGGGTTGGGCAACAACTCCCTGACCGGCGGCAGCGGCGCCGATACCTTCCAGTGGCTCAACGGCAACAGCGGCCACGACGTCATCACCGACTTTACGCCGGGGGCCGACAAGCTCGACCTGTCGCAACTGCTGCAAGGGGAGAACAGTACCGCCGCCTCACTGGATGACTACCTGCACTTCACCGTCAGCGGCAGCGGCGCTTCTCTGGTGACCAGCATCGACGTCAGTGCCATGGCTGGCGCGGCGCCGAACCAGACCATCGACCTGGCGGGTGTCAACCTGGCCAGTCACTATGGGGTGACGCCGGGGGCGGGCGGGGTCATCGGCGGCGCGGACACGGCCACCATCATCAACGGTATGCTCAATGACCACTCGCTGAAGGTGGATACCGTGTGACCTGAAACCGCAATGAAAAACTGGTTGAACGCCGATATCCCTGTAGGAGCGAGCATGCTCGCGATGGACGTCAACGATGACGCGGGGATCCTGGATGCACGCGGTGCACTTGAGATCATCGCGAGCATGCTCGCTCCTACAGGGGATAAGCCCAAAAAACCACAGTCCCTGTGCAAGGGGCTGTGGTTTTTTCTGTGTGCGAACCTTTGCAAATCACATCGGCAGCGGCTGTCCGATCAAACGCCCCATCACGCCATGTACCCCCAGTGCCTTGATCGTTTCCAGCTCGCCTTGGGTTTCCACTCTCTCGGCTATCAAGGGTAAGTCGATGCTGTGGGTCGTGCGGCAAATCGCCTCGATGAACAACTGTTTGTCGGTCTCCTCATCGATGCCACGGATATAGGCCCCGTCGATTTTAAGGTACGCCAATCCCAGTTGAGTGAGGTTGCCAATATGGCTGAAATGACCGCCAAAATGCTGCAACCCGATACGGTAACCGGTGTCTAGCAGGCTGTGGCTCAAGCGTTGCAACTGGTCCGGCGGCGGCAGTTGGCGCTCATCGATTTCCAGGGTCAGCAAGGGCGCCAGTTCCGGCAGGGATTCGAGCATGTCGAGGATCAGTTGCACCTGCGCCTGATCGCGCAAGGTGCTGCCGGACAGGCTCAACGCCAGGGGCAAACGGTTGATGATGAGGTATTCGAGGGTGGCTTCAAGCATCGCCAGGTCGAATCGCGCCGACCAGCCAAAACGCTCGATCCACGGCAAGAACTGGCCGGCGGCAATCGCTTCGCCCTGTGGATCGAGCAGGCGTGCGAGGACTTTGTGATGCAGCACCTGGTGGGTGTCGGCGCATTGCACCACCGGTTGGAAATACAACTGCAGTTTACCTTCGTTCAGGGCGTCGTCGAGCCAGGCATGCCAGTGCTGTTGTGCCAGCTTTGGCGCACTGTCGCTACGGCCCAACACGGCCCAGGGGCGCTCGGGATGCTGCCGGGCTTCGTTCAGTGCCTGGTCCAGTTGATGCAGTACGTGGCTTGCCGGATCGCCGGGGTGGAAGGCGACGATGCCCAGATGGGCGACAGGCATGCAATCACTTTCACCGGTCAGGCGCAGGTTCTCCAGGGTGGCGCTGATCTCGGCGGCCAGGCGTGTTGCATCCTCGGTATCGAGGTCCGGTGCCATCAGGCTGAATTCGCCCCCGCGATTGCGTGCTGCCAGCCAGGTGCGACGTTGCGGAACTTGAGTCAGGCGCTTGAGCAATTCGCCGACCGCGCGGATCAACGCATCGGTGCGCTGCCCGCCGAGGCGTTGATTGAGGCCGGCCAGGTCGTTTAGCCGTAGCATCAGCAGGTGACCGTCGCCATTTTGCTCGGTGACCAGTAATTGATCGGCCAGTTGTTCGTCGAGCAATCGCCGGTTGGCCAGCCCTGTCAGGCTGTCCTGATAGGATTCGTTGAGCAGTTTTTCACTGCGCGCAGCCTCTTCGGCGAACAACGTCTTGAGTTTCTCTACCATCTGGTTCATCGCCAGCACTACACGTTTCAATTCCGGTGTGCGCGGTAGCGTCGGCAAGCTGAGAAACTCGCGTTTGCTGATGGCTTCGGCCTGGCGGACCATGCTGTCGAGCGGACGAAATTGTCGACGCAGCAACCAGCCGCCAAACACCGAACTGAGCAGCCCGCAGAGCAGCAGCCAGACAAGACTGCCCAGTGTGCTGTCCCAGAGTTTGGCCAGGGCGAATTGTGGATTGCTCAACACTTCGACCCGCGCCACCTGTTGCCAGCCCCGGGTGATCAGTGCATCGCCACCCTCGGGACGCAAATTAACCAGGTTGACGAACCAGCCAGGCACGCCATCGATTTGTTCAGGGTTGCTGCGCTGCACCAACACCTGCCGATTCTCGAGGTGGGTGACGCGGATATCGCTGAAATAGCCACTGTCGAAAATCGAACTGACCATCAACTCCATCATGGCCGGGTCGTCGATTTGTGTGGTCAAGGTCAGGCCCAGGGCGGTTGCGGCGTCCTGGGCGTGGGCGCGCAACTGCCCAAGCGTCTGCTCGCGAGAACTTTCCAGGCTGGCATAAAAACTGCCGCTGAAGGCCACCAGCAAGAACAGGCAGATGGCGAGAAACAACTGGTTGCGCAGTTTCATCAAGCGCTCCTTGGCGTGGCGGCTAACCGTCGCCCACGGCGAATCCTTCGGCTTGCATTTTTTGCAAGACATCTTGCCAGCGAGACAACTTTTTCGAGTCGCCGCTGCGCTGGTTACCAGGCTTGCCGGGCAGGTACAGGCCTTCGGCGTTGAACGCATACACCGGCAACAGGTCCTTGCGCTGCGAAGCGGGGCGGATTTCGCCGATCAGGTTGTCGAGCACCAGCGGTTCGGCGCCGGGGCTGCTGTAATAAGTCAGCACCATGTGCGCCTGGTTTTGGGTCAGGGCCTTCACATAGGTAATGCGCAGCTTGTCGCTGGGAATGCCCAGTTGGCGCAGGCTGAAATATTTCGCCAGGGCGTAGTCTTCGCAATCGCCGGCGGCCTTGATCAGCGCCTCGACCGGCGTGGCCCAGTAATCATTCTGGTGCCAGATGCGAGCATCGTCCTGGAAATCCAGCTGCTGGTTGAAGTAGCGATTCACCGCCTTCAATTGCTCCTGCTCGGGCAGGTTGCGTTCGCCTTGCAGCATTTCACTCCAGGACTGGATACGTCCCTGTGTCGGTCCCAGGCGGGCATAACGCTTTTCGGCGGTTTGCGCGATCTGCGCGAAATCCCAGCGGGGCCAGGTACTGCCAGGCACAACCAAAGGAAAACTGACCAGCAACAGCCATGCGCCAAACCGAAGTCGGAATGTTGACCATTCTGGACCACCCGGACTTCGTGGCATGCCTGGCTGCTCGAATGCAGAGAGATGAAGTCTAGGTGGTGGTTGGGTAGGCGTCGACCCTTGGGCGGGGGAGTAGCCTTCAGGATTTACGCAGGGTTTTCTGCCGAAGGATGTACAGGGTCACCAACACCGCACTGGTCAGCATGAACCCTCGGGCCCAAGGCATTGGCACCAGGTAGCAGGAGAACAGGATGCTGGTCCACATCAGGCCGATGGCGTAGACCTTGCCCTTGAGCGGAATGCCGTTACCCTCGAGGTAGTCACGGATCCACGGCCCGAGCCGCGGGTGCCCCACCAGCCAATGATAGAAACGCGGAGAACTGCGGGCGAAGCAGGCTGCTGCCAGCAACAGGAAGGGCGTGGTGGGCAACACCGGCAGGAAAATCCCGAGCACCCCCAGCGCTACGCTCAGCCAGCCGATAGCCAGCAGCACGTAGCGCAACATCAGGGAGCGGTTGCCTATGGGGTTGTCCATAGGCAAAACCTTAGTGGTGACGTGGCTTGAGGATCGCCGGTTTCTCGTCCGGTGCGTTGCACAGCAGGTACAGCGCGGTCAGGGCTTCCGGGATCTGCACGATCATGTCGTCCATCAGGTTGGCGTCCGCGGCAATGTCGGAGAATTCCGGTTGCTCGTCGAACAGGCCCGAACCGACCATGATCGGCAGCAGCATTTCGCTGACTTCGTCTTCGGCGGTTTCGAACCAGGCTTCTTCGCGCAGGAATACGCCTTCCATGAAACCGATGCACCAGCCGCGCAGGTCGGAATCGTCCGGGTCTTCGCCCAGGTCCAGGTCGCACGGCAGCTCGAACTCTTCATCGGAGGCCAGTTGACGGGCGATGTGGGCTTTAAGGCCGATTAGCGTGGCTTCGATCTCTTCGCGCTGGGCTTCGCTACTGTAATGCGGCTCTTCAGCGAAGAGGGCATCGATCCATTCACGATCGGGAACGACTTCGGAACAGATCGACAGCGCGGTGAGGTAGCCGTGGGCGGCCACGTAGTCCAGCGCCTCGTCATGCAGTTCATCGGCGTCGAGGAAGACTTGCAGGCGGGTTAGTTGCTCAGCGAAGGACATTAAAGGGCTACCTTGGGGAATATTCGATGCGGGAATTCTAGGCCTTCTTGAGCGCTTGGGCCAGCCGCACGGCATATTTGCACCCTAATGGACACCGCATTTCCCGTAGGAGCTGCCGCAGGCTGCGATCTTTTGATCTTGCTTGCAAAAAAACAAAATCAAAAGATCGCAGCCTGCGGCAGCTCCACATAGAACTCATGTTGATTCCCTCTTCTCAGTGGCGCCCTTTGCCGGACAGGGGTCGGGTATACTTGCGCGTTTTGTGATGCCCTGCTGGCTTCGCGGCTCGAATACACAGCGTCATGCAATCTGTACTTACTATTTGTCGGTGCAAGGTTGCGGGTCCTGTACCAGCCTTGCAGGGATGTTTCGGTGATTTTTGGAGTTTTTATGCTCGAACAGGCTCAGCGCGTCCTCAAGGACATCTTCGGCTACGACAGTTTCCGTGGCCGCCAGGGTGCAATCATTGAGCGCGTGGCCAGTGGCGGCGATGCCCTGGTCCTGATGCCTACCGGGGGGGGTAAATCCCTGTGCTTCCAGGTGCCGGCGCTGTTGCGCGATGGCTTGGCGGTCGTGGTTTCGCCGTTGATCGCGCTGATGGACGATCAGGTCGCGACCCTCGAAGAGCTCGGTGTGGCCGCCGCGGCATTGAACTCAACGCTCAGTGCCGAACAACAGCGTGACCTGGCGGCAAGGATCCGGCGCGGCGAGGTGAAAATGCTCTACCTCGCACCCGAGCGCCTGGTCCAGCCGCGCATGCTGAGCTTCCTGCAAGGGCTGGATATCTCACTGTTCGCCATCGACGAAGCCCATTGCGTGTCCCAATGGGGCCATGACTTTCGCCCGGAATACCTGCAATTGGGCCAGTTGGCGGAACTGTTCCCCGACGTCCCGCGCATTGCCCTGACCGCCACCGCCGACAAGCGGACCCGTGAAGAGATCGTCACGCGCCTGCACCTGCAGGACGCCGAGCGCTTCCTGTCGAGCTTCGACCGGCCGAACATCTTTTATCGCATCGTGCCCAAGGAACAGCCGCGCAAGCAGTTGTTGGCGTTTCTCGCCGAGCGTCGCAGCGATGCCGGCATTGTCTATTGCCTGTCGCGCAAGAAAGTCGAGGAAGTGGCCGCGTTCCTCACTGAACAAGGTTTCCCGGCGCTGCCGTATCACGCCGGCCTGCCCAACGATCTGCGCGCTCACAACCAGAAGCGCTTCCTCAACGAGGAAGGCCTGATCATGGTCGCGACCGTGGCCTTTGGCATGGGCATCGACAAACCCAACGTGCGCTTTGTCGCCCACCTCGACTTGCCAAAGTCGCTTGAGGCCTATTACCAGGAAACCGGACGCGGCGGCCGTGACGGTTTGCCGGCCGACGCCTGGATGGCCTACGGCCTGCAAGATGTGGTGATGCTCAAGCAAATGTTGCAGAACTCCGAAGGCGACGAACGCCACAAGCGTCTGGAGCAACACAAGCTCGATGCCATGCTGTCGCTGTGCGAGGAAACCCGCTGCCGTCGCCAGACATTGCTGGCCTACTTTGACGAAGAAATGCCCGAGCCCTGCGGGCATTGCGACAACTGTGTCGACGGCGTGCAAACCTGGGACGCCACAGAGCCCGCCCGCCAGGCGCTGTCGGCGATCTACCGGACAGGCCAGCGCTACGGTGTCGGACACCTGGTGGATGTCTTGCTGGGCAAGGACAACGAAAAGGTGCGCAACTTCGGGCATCAGCACCTCTCGGTGTACGGAGTCGGCAAGGCGATGGCCGAAGGCGAGTGGCGTTCGTTGTTCCGCCAGTTGGTTGCCCGAGGCCTGGCCGACATCGATCTGGAAGGCTATGGCGGCCTGCGCCTGAGCGACACGTGCCGGCCACTGCTCAAAGGCGAAGTGACCCTGGAGCTGCGTCGCGACCTGAAGGCGCAAACCACAGCAAAGAGCAGCAAGAGCCAGGCGAGCCAGCTCGTCCGGGGCGAAGAGCGCGAACAGTGGGAAGCCCTGCGTGCCCTGCGCCGCAAGTTGGCCGAAGAACATGGCGTACCGCCGTACGTCATTTTTCCCGACTCGACCTTGTTGGAAATGCTGCGCAGCCAGCCCACCTCACTGGCGCAAATGGCCCGTGTCAGTGGCGTCGGTGCGCGCAAGCTGGAGCGTTATGGCGAGGCTTTCCTCGAAGTCCTCGGTGGCCAGGCCGAAGCACCGAAAGTGGTGGCAGACCTGCGCCACGAGCTGATCTCCCTGGCGCGTGCCGGTATGACGCCGTTGCAGATCGCCGGGCAGCTGCAATGCTCGGAAAAGAACGTCTACACCATGCTCGCCGAAGCCATTGGCAAACAGCAACTGTCACTGGAACAGGCGCTGGATCTACCGGAGGACCTGATGGGCGAAGTCCAGGATGCGTTCCTCGACGGTGAGGGCGAACTGCCACCCGTGTCGGAAATTTCCGCGCTGTTCGCCGGTCGGGTGCCGGAAGGGGTTTTGTACTGTATTCGCGCTGCCCTGCAGTCCGAATTCGAACTTTGAGCGTCCGGTCCCGCTGATGTAACGATTCAGTACAGAACAAGCCTTGCCTCCAGCCAAGGCTCATGCTTAGCTGACTAATTATTAGTATTTCCCTAATTTCAGTCTGATCATGAGTGTTTTATGTCGTTGACCGATCAACACCGTTTTGGCATGCAACTGGCCCAGATGTCGCGTGGCTGGCGTGCCGAGCTTGACCGTCGTCTTGCCGGCCTGGGGTTGTCCCAGGCCCGCTGGCTGGTGCTGCTGCACCTGGCGCGCTTCGAACAGGCCCCGACCCAGCGTGAGCTGGCGCAAAGCGTCGGTGTCGAGGGACCGACCCTGGCTCGGCTGCTCGACAGCCTGGAAAGCCAGGGCCTGGTGCAACGTCAGGCGGTGGTAGAAGACCGTCGGGCGAAAAAAATCGTGTTGTGTGCCCCGGCGCTTCCCCTGATCGAACAAATTGAAACCATTGCCACCCAACTGCGACATGAACTCTTCGAGGGTGTCGATGAGGCCGACGTAAAGGTCTGCATGCGGGTTCATGGGCACATTCTGGCCAACCTCGAAAAATCCTGAGACAAAGCTTCCCGTCAGACTTTTTAGTGAGCGCATTGGGCAGACTATAAGAACTACTCGGCAATATCGTGTTCGTACCGGATGCGCGAACACGTGCAGATTGGTTTTTGGTTACCTAAGGGATGTTCATGCTCAAGAGTCGGCTGTTGGTTGTACGGTATGGTGCCAGGCTGTTGCTGGCCAGTGCCGCCGTCACGTACTCGGCTTGGGTGCCGGCGTTGGGCCTGGGTGAAATCACCCTTCATTCGGCCTTGAATCAGCCGCTGCGCGCTGACATCGCCCTGGTGGATGCTGCCGGACTGGAAGAGGGCGAGTTGTCGGTCCGCCTGGCAACGGCTGACGAGTTCAGCCGCGCCGGGGTCGAGCGTGTGTTTTTCCTCAACGACCTGAAATTCACGCCCATCCTGCGAGGCGATCGCAGCCTGATCCGGGTCAGCTCCAGCAAACCGGTGAAGGAACCCTACCTGGATTTTCTCGTTCAGCTCGACCAGCCCAATGGCCGCTTGTTGCGCGAGTACACCGTGCTCATCGATCCTCCGGGCGCCGCGGACATTGCGCCGATTGACGATGAACCGCCGCCGGATCGTTCTGCTTCTGCATTTCCGAGTGTGCAGCCGGCGACGCCTGTCGCCGCCCCGGAAACGAATCCCCTGGCTGAACAACTGGCCGCCAGAGTCCTGCACAACCAGCAGATGCAGGCAACCATCGATGAGCTTAACGGGAAGCTACAGGCAAAGGACGAGCAAATCGCCGTTGAGAAAAAGCAGGTGGCCGAGTTGCAAACCCGATTGGCCGAGGTCGAGCAGGCACCGACAGAGCCAGCTGCGCCGGTTGCCGTGGCGCCAGCGCCGGTCGTGGTTGAGGAACCAAGGGTGAATTGGCTATGGATGTTGGGGTTTGTGACGCTGTTGGCCGTGGCGCTGCTGCTTGCATGGGGACGTCGTCAACGACAGCAGGATCAGGTTTCACCAGAGCCATCACCACATCACCCCCAGGCTAGTCCACCCGAAATGCACGCTGGGCCGACATTTCAGGAAGTGCGCGTGGATTCTCCTCAATCGCGCACTCTTGCGCCGGTCGCGCTCGTTACATCGACGGTCTTGGCCCCGGCAGCACCCTCGCAGCCGCCACCCACCGAGGAGTTCCAGTTGAATCTGGATGATTTGTCGATGGATACGAATTGGGATTTGGGCCCGATGGAAAACATCCAGCCCTGCGAAGCGCCTGCGTTACCCGAGCCTGAAATCGAATGGACCATCGAGCCCGCTTCCCTTGACGAAAGCCTTCGAACCAACAGATAACCCGTAGGAGCCAGGCTTGCTGGCGAACCAGGCGCTGCGGTGTAATTGCCAAACCGCGTTATCGTTCTTCGCGGGCAATAACGACCGTTATCATGGTCGTCCCCTCCGTTTCAGGAAATGCGCCGATCATGACCACCAGCAAACCGGAAATCGTCATCACCTATTGCACCCAATGCCAGTGGCTTTTGCGTGCGGCCTGGCTGGCCCAGGAACTGCTCAGCACTTTTGGCGATGACCTGGGCAAGGTGTCGCTGGTGCCCGGCACGGGCGGGGTCTTTCACATTTTCTGTGATCAGGTGCAGCTCTGGGAGCGCAAGGCAGACGGCGGTTTCCCCGAGGCCAAGGTGCTCAAGCAGCGAGTCCGCGACCAGATCGATCCGGACCGCGACCTGGGCCACAACGATCGCACCACTCAGTGAGACACCGCCTCCGCAGCAACGGCTTTCTTGCCTGATCCGCTGGAAAGCCTGCTGGACACCATGATCGCGACGATGATCAATGCGCCGCCAAGCAGCATGCGCAGGGTCGGGTTTTCATTGAATAACAGCCAGGCCATGGTGATCCCGTAAACCGGCTCAAGGGCGAAGACCACCGCAGCGGTCCGCGCCTTGATCACCGCCAGGCTGGCGACAAACAGGCTATGGGCAACGCCGGTGCAGAACACCCCGAGCAGGCCGATCCACAGCCAGTCGATGGCTCGCACTTCGCTCAGGTGGGGGGCCGCTGCCGGTAGCAGGCACAATCCGACCACCACGTTCTGGCACAACGCCGCCTGCACCGGCGGGATGCGCGCGGAGCTGGCGCGGTTGGTCAGCGACAACAGGGAAAACAGCAGGCCCGAGGCGATCGACCAGAGCAGGCCGGTGGTGGCGCCACTGCCCAAGTCGAACTCAGGCGTGACCAGCACCAGCCCGACACTGACCAGTGCCACCAGCAGGATTTCATTGGCGCGGATGCGCTCGCGGAAAATCAGCCCTTCAAGGATCACGGTAAAGGCCGGGAAGCTGGCAAAGCCCAGGGTGGCGATGGCCACGCCAGCGATCTTCACCGAAACGAAGAAGCTCACCCAGTGCCCGGCCAGCAGCAAACCGCTGAGCAACAGTCGGCGCACATCCACGGCTTCGAGTTTCTGCCAGCGGGTCTGGCTGGCGAAGCGTGCAAAGAACGCCAGCGCCAGCACCGCGAACGCCGCCCGGCCGAAGACGATGATTGACGCAGAGGCGACGGCAAGTTTGCCGAACACGCCGGTCAAGCCGAACATCAATGCGCCGATATGCAGGGCGCCCAGGGCGGTACGGGGAGTCATGGCAATCCTTGATAAAGGTATCGAATCTGGCCGACTACATCGCCGACCCCTGTAGGAGCTGCCGCAGGCTGCGATCTTTTGATCTTGCTTTTTAGAGATCTTGAAAAGATCAAGATCAAAAGATCGCAGCCTGCGGCAGCTCCTACATTGAACGTGCAAACGTCCGCTGTGTCTGTCGCCAGACTCGCGTTATTTGTCGCCAGCCTCGCGCCGCAGCTTACCGGGCGATGCGCCGAACTCGCGCAGCACTGCAGCGGCAAAGGCGCTTTGGGAGCTGTAGCCGACCCGACAGGCAATCTCGCCAATAGGCAGCGCCGAATGGCGCAGCAAGCTCATGGCCTTGTGCAAGCGTCGGCTGCGGATGTATTCCATCGGCGTCTGCCCGCATTCGGCCACGAACCGCGCATGCAAACGCGCGCTGGAAAGACCGGCTACGCGGGCCAAGTCGGCGACTTGCAGCGGGTAGGCGGCGTATTGGTCAATGTGCGCATTCAACGCGGCGTAGGGTAGGCGCCGGCCACCAACCGGGTCCGGCCTGGTGTTGTTGAGGCTGGCCAGTAATAGCACCGCGCCCTGTTGAGCGATCACCGGGTCATCGACCTGACTGTTGGCCAGCCATTCGACCAGTTGGCTCTGTCCCGCATCCAGCGACAAGCGACCGGCGTTGTCGAGCAGGCGCCGACTGGCATCGGCATGATCGCCCAGGGATTGGCCAAGCCATTGATCGCCGGGCACGTCCAGGACCAGGCATCGACTGCCATTGGGGCTGCCGCAGGCATGGTGAAAACCGGAGGGAATCACCACGAAGCTTTGCTGGACCACCTGGCTGCCACGCCCGTCGACCTCGAAATCCAGCGCACCCGACAGCCCGAACACCAATTGCGCGTGCTCGTGGCTGTGGACGATCAGGTCATGGGTGTAATGGCGCAGGGTAAGGATCGGTCTCATCGCGGTTCTCGTTACAAGCTTTCGTTACAGGCTCTCATTGCAGGGTTGATGAGTCAGGGCCCAGTCTACACCGACACGGCTTGCGCGCGCTGTCACAGGACTGACTTGCCATTGTCATGGGTCATTAACCCGACCGGTTCAAGCTTGCCAAAACTTGTCCTGAGGGTCGCCCATGACCAGCGCCGAGCTCGCCAAACCCAGTCGTAAGCAACGTGTGCGCACCTTGTGGATTTCCGACGTGCACCTGGGCACGCGCGATTGTCAGGCCGAGCACCTGTCGCAGTTTCTCAAGGGCTATCACGCAGACAAGATCTACCTGGTCGGCGATATCATCGACGGCTGGAAACTGCGCGGCGGCATGTACTGGCCCCAGGCGCACACCAATGTGATCCGGCGCCTGTTGACCATGAGCAAGCGCGGCACCGAGGTCATCTACGTCACCGGCAACCACGACGAATTCCTGCGCCGTTATTCGAAACTGATCCTGGGCAATATCCAGTTGGTGGACGAAGCGGTGCACGTGACCGCCGATGGCCGGCACCTGCTGGTGATCCACGGCGATCAGTTTGACGTGATCACTCGCTATCACCGCTGGCTGGCGTTTCTTGGCGACTCAGCGTACGAATTCACCCTGACCCTCAACCGCTGGCTCAACCATTGGCGCGCCCGATATGGCTACGGTTACTGGTCGCTGTCGGCGTACCTCAAGCACAAGGTCAAGACCGCGGTCAGCTTCATCAGTGATTTTGAAGAGGCCATTGCCCATGAGTGCGTCAAGCGCGAGCTGCATGGGGTAGTGTGCGGGCATATTCACCATGCCGAGATCCGCAAGGTCGGCGAGGTGGATTACCTCAATTGTGGTGATTGGGTGGAGTCGTGCACCGCGTTGATCGAACATTGGGATGGCACGATCGAATTGTATCGGTTGGCCGATGCGCAGGCGCGGGAGGCGCAGGTGAAGGCGGCGAAGGTGGCGGAACTGGCCTAAGAGTTTTGGCGTCTGGACTGGCCTCTTCGCGAGCAGGCTCGCTCCCACAGGTGACCGAATTCCTTCAGTAACGTGCGATCAAACTGTGGGAGCGAGCCTGCTCGCGAAGAGGCCGGCACGGGCACTGCAGATCTGTCAGGCTGGTGAATACTCTTCCATCGCCGCCTTGTAGATCGAATTCTTCGGCTGGGCAAACAAGCGCTCCATCATAGGCTCGAAGAAACTCAGCGGCAGCGTGTCATACGCTGGATCAAACGCCGCCGCATCGTACTTGGCACAGAACTCGATGGTCGCCTGATACTGCGGATGGTCGCAAAATTGCTCGCGCAGGTGCCGATCCATGCCCAGGTGATGGAAGAAGTAGTAGCCCTGGAAAATCCCGTGTTTCTCCACCATCCACAGGTTTTCAGGGCTGACGAAAGGCTTGAGGATCGCGGCGGCGATGTCCGGGTGGTTATAGGAACCCAGGGTGTCGCCGATATCGTGGAGCAGGGCGCAGACCACGTATTCTTCGTCGCGTCCATCGCGCCAGGCACGGGTGGCGGTTTGCAGCGAGTGGGTCAGGCGGTCCACGGGGAAACCGCCGAAGTCACCTTCCAGCAACTTCAGGTGCGCGACGATCCGTATTGGCAACTGACGAGCATAGGCGCTGAAGTCCGCGGCGATGATCGCCCAGTCTTCCTGCGTACCATCCTTCATGTGAGTAAAACGGGCATTGGCATTCATCGGCAATCCTCTGGTGATCTAGAACGGCACACGTCCCAGAATCATGTCGCGATACATGACGAAATCGCCGAGCAGGCTGTAGAAAGGGTGCTGGAAGGTCGCAGGACGATTCTTCTCGAAGAAGAAATGCCCAACCCAGGCGAAGCTGTAACCTGCCAGCGGCAAAACCCACAACAGCATCCAGGCGCCACGACCGATGGTCAGCGCCAGAATGAAAATCACCAACGTCGTGCCGATGAAGTGCAATCGTCGGCAGGTGCTGTTGCTGTGTTCGCTGAGGTAATACGGGTAAAACTCAGCGAAACTGTTGAAACGCTTGATGTTTTCCACGACTGCGATCTCTGTGGTCATTGTTCTGGCCGCAAGTTGTTCGGCGGGTAGCTTATTTGAGTCTAGAGTGATCATTGGCGCCAGCCAGTGACAATAGGCGCCACTTTAGTATCCTTCGGAAAACTTGCCGCGACAGACGGCTCACCAAGACAGTAAACGCCATGAGCGAACGAACGACTTCTGCAAGCTGGGCGATGGGGATTGTCAAAGCACTGGAAATGGACGGCCTGGATTGCCGGGTTCTGTTCAAGCAGCTGGGGCTCGACTACGCGGCACTCGATGATCCGGATGCACGCTTCCCGCAAGATTCCATGACACGACTGTGGCAACGGGCGGTTGAACTGTCCGGTAACCCGGCGATTGGCCTGAACATGGGCAAGGTGGTGCGGCCTGCACAGTTTCATGTGACGGGCTATGCCTTGATGTCCAGCCAGACCCTGGCCGAAGGGTTCAAGCGGCTGGTGCGCTACCAGCGGATCATCGCCGAAAGCGCCGACCTGAGTTTTCGCCTGCTGGATGAGGGCTATGCGCTTATTCTGACGGTGCATGGCGACCATTTGCCGCCTACCCGGCAAAGCGCCGAAGCCTCGCTGGCTTGCGCCCTGGCGCTGTGTGGCTGGCTGACCGGGCGCACGCTGCATCCGCGCAAGGTCCTGGTGCAAGGCGCTGAACCGCTCAATCTCGAACCCTACAAACAAGCCTTCCACGCGCCACTGGTATTCAACGCACCCTACGATGCGCTGATTTTCGAACGGGCGGACATGGAGGCGCCGCTGCCGACGGCCAACGAAGCCATGGCGTTGTTGCATGACCGCTTCGCCGGCGAATACCTGGCGCGATTTTCCGAGAGTCGAGTCACGCACAAGGCGCGGCAGGTTTTGTGCCGATTGCTGCCCCAGGGCGAACCCAAGCGCGATGCGGTCGCGCAGACGTTGCACCTGTCGCAACGCACCCTGCAACGGCGTCTGCAGGAGGAGGGCACGAGTTTCCAGACGTTGCTCGACGACACCCGCCGTGAGCTGGCCGAACAGTATCTGGCGCAACCGACCATGACCCTGCTGGAAATTGCCTACCTGCTGGGGTTCGCTGATCCGAGCAATTTCTTCCGCGCGTTCCGCCGCTGGTTTGACACCACGCCCGGCGAGTACCGGGCGCGATTGACGGGAACGCCGCTGCCGGTCAGTGACGCCAGAACGCCGGAATACACAGCACAAACACCGTAATGATCTCCAGTCGGCCCAGGAGCATGCCGAACGAGAGAATCCATTTGGCGGCGTCCGGCAGCGAGGCGAAGTTGCCGGCCGGACCGATGGTCTCGCCCAGCCCAGGGCCGACGCCGGACACGGTGCTGGCGGCACCGGTCAGGGCGGTCATCCAGTCCACCCCGAGCAGTGACAGCAGTAGCGCGATCACGCAGATGGTGATCGCGAAGAAGAACGAAAAGGTCAGGATCGAACGTACGATCTCTTCATCGAGGCGGTGACCGTTGTACTTCTGCTTGATCACCGCCCGCGGGTGAATCAGTTGGTTAAGGTTGGCCTTGAGCAGGATATAGGCGACCTGGAAGCGGAAAATCTTGATCCCGCCAGCGGTTGAGCCGGAGCAGCCGCCAACAAAACCCAGATAGAAGAACAGCATCAGCGAGAAATTTCCCCACAGGCTGTAGTCCCCCAGCGCGAAGCCGGTGGTGGTGACCACCGACGTCACGTTCAGCGCCACATGCCGCAGCGCTTCGAGCCAATGCAGCTGGGTAGTCCACCAGTACCAGGTGCCGAGCACCAGCCAGGTCACCAGCAGCATCCCGAGCAAGCCCTGGACCTGTTGATCCTTGATCAGCGCCCGGCGGTTACCGCGCAGGGTTGCCACATACAGGGTGAACGGCAGGCTGCCGAGAATCATGATGACGATGGCTACCCAATGCACCGCCGGCTGCGTCCACTTGGCCAGGGATTGGTCCGAGGTGGAAAAACCGCCCGTGGAAATCGCCGACATCGCATGGTTGATCGCGTCGAACGGACTCATTCCGGCCCACCAGAACGCCAGGCTGCCGAAAATGGTGATGCCGACATAGGCTGCGACGATCAGGCGCGCCACCATGTGTGAACGGGGCATGACTTTCTCGGAGCGGTCCGAGGATTCGGTCTGGAACAGCCGCATGCCACCGATGCGCAGCAGCGGCAGGATCGCCACCGCCATGCCGATAAACCCGATGCCGCCGATCCAGTGCAGCAGCGAGCGCCACATCAGGATCCCGGGGGACATGTCGTCCAGGTGGTTGAGCACCGTCGCACCGGTGGCGGTGATCCCGGACATGCTTTCGAAGAACGAATCGGTGTAGCTGATGTGCTGGGTCAGCAGGAAGGGCAGCGCGGCGAAGATACACACCACCAGCCAACTGCTGACAGTTAGCAGGTACATGTCCCGTGGTCGCAGATGAACATGCTCGGGGCGCCCGGGAATGACCAGGGCGAGGCCGGCGACAAAGGTGATCATGCTGGCCCAGAGGAACGACGGCAGGTCGCCGGTGCGATCGAAGATCACCAGCGTACCCATGGGTACGACCATGGCGATGGCCAGGGTTATCAGGAAGATGCCGATGATGAAACCAATGAGACGTAAGGTCGGCAACGCCATGAAATCCGCTCGGCTGAAGTAAGGAAGGCGCCATTCTACCTGCGGGGCGGGGCATGTAAACCGCACTGCCTCAGTAGTTACAGCTAGAATAGCCGCACAATTTTTTCTGGAGGTGGCCGATGCAGGCTCTCGACGTTTTGCTCAACCGTGTTTCCGTCCCGCGCCTGATCGAACCGGCCCCCACCCAGGCGCAACGTGAAGTGCTGTTTGCCGCGGCCATGCGTGCCCCGGACCACGGTCATTTGCAGCCTTGGCGTTTCCTGACTGTCGAAGGTGCGGCGCGCGAGCAAATGGGCGAGTTGCTGGCCGAGGCGGCAAAGTTGCAGGACGCTGAAGTGACCGAAGCGGCCATCGACAAGGCGCGTAACGGACCACTGCGGGCACCCTTGGTGGTGGTCGTGATCGCGCGGGTGCAGGATCACGTCAAGTATCCGAAGTCCGAGCAACGGCTGGCGGCGGGTTGTGCAGCCCACGGGATCTTGCTGGCGGCCTATGCGCAAGGCATTGGTGCGGTCTGGCGTACCGGTGACCTGGCCTATTCGCCGCATGTGGCCAAGGGCTTGGGCCTGGCCGAAGGCGAAGAGGTGATTGCCTTCCTGTACCTTGGCACGCCGCAAAAAGAGCCGCGGGTAGCGGAGAAGGTTGACCTGGCCAAGTTCGTCAGCGCCTGGCCAGCCGCATAAAGATCATTCCCACGCGGAGCGTGGGAATGATTACTTAGGCGACAGCCCCCGGCACCAGTGGCAATTCCAGGCTGGCTATAAACCCGCCCTCAGGGTGATTGGCCAGCACCAGGCTTCCGCCATGCCGTTCCGCCGCACGGCGCGCAATCGCCAGGCCCAGGCCATGCCCGGGCGCCGACTGTCCGGGCGCACGATAGAACGGCTCACCCAGCTGTCTCAAATGTTCCTCGTCCGCCCCCGGCCCATGGTCACGCACGGTCACTACAATCCGTTCTCCTTTCCGCAGCGCCTGCATTTCAATCGGCAGGCCGCCCGCCGGGTTGAAGCGCTGGGCGTTGCGCAGCAGGTTGTCCACGGCTCGCTCAATCATCGTCGGCCAACCCTTGAGGGTCAGTTGCGACTCGGCTTCAAGGTGCACGAGCTGATCGGGTGAACCCAGTTGTGCATCCTTTTGCAACGTATTGAGCAGGGCGTTGAGATCCACCTCTTCGGCACTGGCGTTATCGGCGTCAACCCGTGCCAGCACGAGGATTTCGCTGATCAACGCTTCGAGGCGGTCGCATTCGCGGGTCAGGCGCGGCCAGAGTTTCTCTCGTTCCTGCGGCGTGGCTCGCTCGGCCAGAGCCAGCGCAATGCGCAGGCGAGCGAGGGGCGAACGCAGTTCGTGTGACACATCGCGCAGCAGCTGGCGTTGACTGCCGATCAGGCTTTGCAGGCGCGCGCCCATGCGATTGAAGTCGTTGGCCAACACGCCGAATTCATCGCGGCGGTTGGCCAGTTTGACCAGGCTGTTCTGTTGATAGGTGGTTTGTCCCAGGTCATGCACCGCACCGCGCAAGCGGCTGAGAGGGCGAGTGATGGATAAGGTGACCAACAGGCTGAACAGGGTCAGCACCACTAATGCGATCCCCAGTGCACTCAACGGCCAGAGCAGGCTTTCGCGGTGCCAGGCGTCGAGTTCTGGATGTGGAATCCGGTAGATGAACAGATAGGTGTCACCGCTTTTGTCGCTGGTGTATTCATCCGTCAGGCGACGCCATGGCAAGCGACGGTCATCGTTGTTCTGCCGCGCTTCAAACGCAGCGGCACGTCGCGGGAAGGTGCCGCGTACTACCGGGTCGCCGCTTTCGTTGAGGACCTGGACATCGATGTGATACTGGCGCTTGCGCTTCTGCAGAAGATCCTGCGCCGCGTCTTCGCCTTGGGATTCGTAAGTCTGCGTCCATTGCTCAGCCAGTGTATTGAGACCTGGGTGGCGACTGAGTATCCACGCATCCTGGTTGAGCATGTGCCCGAGCAGAATGGAGAGCCCTGCAACGAGGGCGATGGCCAGCCAGAAGCTGGCCAGGATCCGCCAGAACAATGAGCGCACGGAAATTCCTCAAGCAAACACAAAATCACCTGTAGGAGCGAGCATGCTCGCGAAAAACTCAAGGACAACACGGGCTACCTGATGCCCCGCATTATCGTTGAAGTCCATCGCGAGCAGGCTCGCTCCCACAGTTCAGCTGTTGGGCCTAGGGGTTAGCGCATTATTGCGCTTTTTGTGCCTGTTGCGCTTTCCACGCCTTGAACTCGGCCCATTCGGCGCGACGTTCAGCCTGTTTCTTCTGGATCTCGTCGAATTTCTTCTGTTGATCCGGTTTCAGCAACGCACGCACGTCGGCTTCGGCTTTCTTGTGGTTGGCGGCCATTTCATCTTTCATGGCTTTCTGGTCGGCTGGCGAGAGTTTTTCCAGGTACTTGTCGACCACTTGCTTACGCTCATGCATCTGCTCGCCCATGATCTTGCGGATCTGCTCGCGCTGCTCGCGGCTCAGGTCCAGTTGGCTGTACGGGCCTTTGCCGTGCATGCCATGCATGCCGTGCATCTGCCCACCGTGGTGCGAACCGTCCATCTCGCCACCCATCGGGCCTGCGCCTTCGGGCATGGCCATGGCAACGGTCGGGAGGGCGGCGGCGAACATCAGAGCGATAAGAGTCTTGCGCATGGTGAATCTCCTTGTCTCATTCCCGGTACGTTCCGGATGAGTACAGATTACGCAGATCAAGGTCAGCGGCGGTCAGCGGTACGTAAAGCTTGGGTAAAGACCGATTGCCGGCGACCTGACAAAGACAAACCCTGTAGGAGCTGCCGCAGGCTGCGATCTTTTGATTTTGCTTTTTAAGATCAAAAGATCGCAGCC
>NZ_JBYTEO010000051.1:0-51198 GCF_058791355.1 Pseudomonas sp. EB271-G4-1 | reverse complement strand
AATGAGCGGTCACGCGTTAGCGAAAGGGTCGGTCACGATGTACCGAAACGGGCGGTCACGATGGGCCGAAATACGCATTGATGCGGGTGAACGTGGCGGCGAGACTATCAGTGGGCTTTGGGGGTTCACTACTGTGAAAGATGACAAGACGCCATAGGAGCCTGGGCCAAATCTTCGCCGCCTTCTGGCGGATGTACGGCTGGAGAAAATATACCATTCACCAGTAGTAATTGGTGCAGGCCGGCAAACAAGCGGGCGTTTTTGAGTCTACGAACGCTAGAGGCTCAACATTGAGGGCGTCACTCGAAGCGTGCCTTCGGAATATCTCCGCGTTTGTTTTGCAGATAGATCGAGTATGGCAGTACTACCGTGTCTGCCACGCCAGATAGGGCCAAGTCGAAAAGTATTAATGAAGCCGAAGGGTAGCCATCAAAGCCGACAGAATGACGGGGCTCTGCATCCAACGTGCAGTAATTCAGCGCGGCGCCGCTATAGATTCTTGGAATTGAGTCGCAATGTGAGTGCCATCGGGCAAGCTTGTTGCTCGCGATCGTGTCATCTCTGAAGACAGTGTTGAACGTCCCGCAACCCGCTAACAAGGTCGAAATTATTAGAATGCTCGCGAATTTCATTTATGGCGTCCGTGCTTGAGTTGATCATGATGTTCTGGGAAATACTTGGATATTCTGTACGATCCTCGATGGATTGACCACATCCTCATCGGCTTTGGCACTGGAAAGTCGTTCCGATGTCATCATCACCGCCCGCGTCATCTTGATGAATTCCTCATTTTTGTCGATGGTGTCCATCGCGCTTCGGACGTTGTCGGCAACGTCGGTTGATCCATGCTGCTCGGCCCTGTTCGCCAGTTCCAGGATGGCGGTCTCTAGGGCGAGCTGGTTTTCGTTGATCTTGAAGTAGAGGGAAGGGAGCAGGTCTGAGTATGGCATCGGGAATCCTCTGTAGAGATTTCAACGTAGCACCAGGGAATAGTGAAAGTTTGGGATGGTGTTCGTCGGCAGGACGTTGGGGAGGGAATGAAGACACGCGTGACTTTTGCGTGACTTTCTTACGCATTACGTTGCTAGCCATAGGACAACGCAGCCCATGGCTAGCACGCTTTCGTAGCTGCTTGGCGAAAGTGTCAGTTTTCTGCAGAAGCGGCCGATGACCGCGAACCGATGGACCGATGATGCATCAGGGATGAATTAGTGGCCGCTATCGAATAAGGAAGTATCTGGGTGTAAGCCTGCCCGAGTTGCTGGCTCAGGCGCTGCAAATCGTATCGCGTGGCCCGTTCCCGCGCGGCTTCTCCCATAGCAAGAATCTTTTGTGGTTCTCGGCATAGCTGGCGCAACTGATCGGCCACGGCCGCAATGTCTCCATATTCGAAGGTGAAGCCATTGATACCGTCGTCGATCAGCTCCGGCAACGCGCCCCAGCGGTAAGCCAAGACCGGGCGGCGAGCCGCCATGCCTTCCAGCAGGGTACGTCCAAAGGTTTCCTGGCAATGGGACAGGTTAAGCACGATGTTCGCCTGGGCAATCGCGGCCTGCGGGCTTGATGTGTAGGGCATCAGTCGCAAGTTGTCGGGCAGTTCACCGCGTGCTTGTGCCTGACGCAGCGCATCGACACTCGCGTTATCCGGCCCAATTAGCACAAGATGGAGATTCGGTGTATTGCAAGCCAGTTCATGGGCAAGTTTCAGCAAATCCTGCAAACCCTTCTTCGGCAGGTTACTGCTGATCAAGGCTGCGGTTATGCATTGTGGGTTGACAGGGTTGGGTAGGTCGAAGATTTCCGGGTCGATGATGTTGCCGACCACATGTGTCGCGCCGGGCTTGGAAACGTGCTGTGCTGTGAAGTCAGAGTTGGCCAATACATGATCAGCTCGCTCGAGTGCCTCGGCGACAATCAGGGCAGACGGCATGCCAATGCCTTCGCAGAGCTCGGCATCATGGGCAGGGGACTCGTGGATATGGAGGACGCCCGGTATGTTCGCCTGACGCGCCGCGAGCAGCGGCTCTCGCAGCATGATGGTGTTGGCGTGCACCAGATCCACCGCATGGGCGCGAATGAGCTCGCCAAAGCGCTCCACCGCGACTGGACAGGGCGCCGTATCGGCCCGCCAGGGCATTATTGGGATACACGCGACCAAAAGCGAGCGCGCCTGCAGTTCGCCAATATAGGCTGTATTGACCACGCTAGGCACGCTGACCAGAACATTCAGTTCCAGCGCGACACAGGCATCCAGCACATCCAGCAGGCAGCGCTCAGCGCCGAATAGTTGCTCATCGGCAGCATGAGCGCATAACAGCACAGTGGGTCGGCCGGGACGATGGGGTTGGTCCCCGGTCAAAGTGGGGTGGCCGGCTTCATAACCAAGCTGACGGCCGACCTTCATGTAATGCAGCAGTGGCGAAACGTCACCCTCACGAGCCTGCGAGCATTGCTTCAGATACCAGGCCGTATTGAAGTCGGGGCCCGGATCACGGCCCTCTGAAGCACCGTTAGCCAGATAGTGTTGCCAAGGATCGATGCCAGCGGCACGTACGTCCGGATAGCGTTGCAGGTACCAATCTGCTTGGAATAGAGCAGGTGGCGCTGCGTCGATGCTTGCCGAGAAAGCCGGAAGCGCCCTGGCTTCCTGGAGAGAGTCGATTACCTGGCAATCGTGCAGGCGATGAATATGAGGTACCTGGTCCAGAGGGTGGGCCAGCAGGTGACGACCGACGATCAAAACACGGCCTACATCCAATCGTTGCTCGGCCAACACCATGTCCACGCGCCCCTGTACCGCATGGCGGAGGAATGCCCGATCAATCGCGCCCGGGCGTCGATAATCGGGCCAGTGAAACAGAGCGACCCTTCCACCGCTCGCAAGCAGTCGATCCAGCACAGCCCTGGTGGTAGCCCCAGTCTGTGCATCGCTGCTCAGGTCACTAATCAGCAACCAGTCGTAGCTGGCAATGGCTAGTGCATTGCGCAACAGCGGCGCCGGGGCTGGAAATGCGCGTCTGGACGAAGAGGGGGGCAAGCATAGCTCGGCCGAGGTATCCGCCATGGCATGCCAGGTTTCAGCGAGCTCGCTATACAGTTGGCGAAGGCCAAAGAAAGTCGAGCGCAAATGTGTGGCCGACGCCATGGTCAGCGATTCGAGCAATTGCCTGGCAATCACCAGCGGTACACCTGGTTGCACATGAAGGATGGATTCGGCTCCATGGCAGCGCAGAAGACGCTGGCGCAGTTCATGGTCGGCCGCGACCCGGACTTCATCCCATCCACCGATCAGTCGCACGGCTTCACGACGCAACATTATCGTGGATACGCTCGGTTCGATCAGGCGGTCCGCGATACGCCAGCACTGAAAATGCAGACCAGTATCGGCTCTCACCCAATCAGCCAAGGTGCCGACAAGCTTTTTGTCCTGTAAAAAGGGGCCGGCCATGAGTTCCAGGCGTTGTGGGTGCGACCAATCATCACTGTCGTGGTTGGTCAACAACTCACCGGTTGCCTGTTGCAGTGCGGCATTGCGCGCGGCATAAGCGCCGCGATTCTGCGGCTGGCGCAGCAGTATGATCCGTGAGTCCTCCCGAGCGATGAGCGATACAAGCTCTACAGTGGCATCTGTACTGCAGTCATCGACCACAATGATTTCCAGATTGCTCCAGCTTTGCGCCAGCAGGCTGCGCAGGGCTGTCTCGATAAACGCCTCGGCATTGAATGCAGGCATGATCACGCTGATTTTCGGCTGGGCCTTGCGTGGCATGCGAGGTGTGCGCTCGACTTGCAGATTATCCAGGCTCAGCGGCGCATCAGGATTGCGCAGGGTCACGGGGATCAGATCGGCGGCCGCGAAGGCACGGTTGAGCCAGAGTAGACGCAGCGCCGCTTCCGGTTTTTCTTGCCCGAAACCGGTCGGCAGGTATGCGTTAGCCGCCGCCAGACACAGATCAGCCTGCATTCCGTGGCGATCTATAGCCTGTTGCAGGCACGCCTTGGCGAGAGCGTGGCGGTCATTGCGAAGTAGCACTTCAGCGCTCAGCAAAACCGGTCCAAGCTGCCCAAGGTACGGTGGAAGCTTCTCCGCCAGATTAGCGATGAAAGGCAGTGCACTTGACCATGCCGAGGCACTGGCATACCAGCGGGCTAATGCCCAGGAGGCATAGGCCCGCTCGTCAGCATCGTCAGTTTGCTGCCACCAGGCCTCCAATTCAGGCAGCGCCTGTCTTGCGAAACCTCCCCATAAGGCGTCCTCCAGTTGCCGCGCTTGCAGAAGACGAGGAAAGCGGCCTTCTGCGCAGCCGTGCTGTTCATAATGCTGTTGCGGATCAACGCCGGCAGCCGCGACATCCGGATAGGTCGCCAGGTACCACGCGGCATCAACAACATTCTGATCCGGGAGTTCGGGCAGTAACTCAGACATGGGCAGCCATTCGGCTTATCACGTTACGAGCGCGATGCAGGGTGTGCTCGGACTGCCCCATGGCTGCGAGGATCTCGCGATTGGCCAGGTAGTAGTTTTCCAGCTCTTCCTGAACCAAGTGCAGTTGCGCAAGCAGTAGTTCGTTTTCCTCGGTGAGGGACTGCGAGCCTGTGGCAATATCCGCCAGTTCCTTTCGCAGGCGAGCCTCCTCTTGCGCCAGCTTCTCGCGCGCCTGTTCCGCTCTGGTTGCAGCCGCCCGCGCAACCTCCAGCTCCTTGGTCGATTGCTGCTGGACCGCCATCGCCTGAGTCAGCTCTTGCATCTGAGTAGCGTGCTGTTCTTTGAGCGCAACGTTATCCAGATAGTGTTTCTCCAGTTCCTCTTGCACCTGATGCATTTGGGCGAGCAATAGCTCGCTTTCGTCCTTAAGGCTTTGCTCGGCAGCCAGCAGTTTATCTACCTCCTGACGCAAGCCCAGTACGGCCTGCTCGCTCTCGACAAGCTGCATGCTAGCCTCGTGCTGGGCATTGTCCGCTTGTGCCTGGATAGTTTTCAGCTCCTCGCCAGCGCCCTGTAATGCCTTATTGCTCTCACCAAGTTGCTGGGTAATGGTTGGTAGCTGCCTGGCGGCGTGGATCAGATCCAGTAACTCGCTCAGCCCTTCCTTAGGCGGTAAAACGCGATTGGAGCGGAACTCCGGTTCACCCTGAGGCAGCCAGGCTACGGCTTCCAACGCCTCATACAGCGTCCAACATTCGGGAGCCGTTTGTTCGAACAGGCCGGCTAGCACCGATGCCAACGGCGTAGCAGTGGCTATAGCTGATTGCTCATCATGGCACGACAAGCCAAGACGTTCAGCCAGAGGCTGCGCTGCAACCCGGTCGACGTTGACCAAAATGAGGCGCTGGCGAAGGTTGCGGCGCAACTGCAACACAGCACGTTGCTGTACCTGCCACTGCTGCAGCGCAGCCGCAGCGTTGGAGCTATCGCCCTCAGCCAGCCAGGCCCAGGGCGCGCGGTACAACCATACCCATTGGCGTGTGTGCTCCCCAGTGGCCATTTCTGCTTCAGCGATAAACAGCGAAGCAGGTTGCCAGTCCATTGCAAAAGCGCCGTCCAAGGGGGCACCTACACAGGCGAGGCAGGCCTGTTCATTCAGGCCCGAGATTAGGGTTTGCATCGATATCTCCATAGTTAAAACGGCGGCCATTGACGTTGGCGGCGCTCAGTCCTTGCCAAATAGGTCACGGGTGTAAACCTTGTCGCGTATATCGCTAATTTCACGGGTCAGCCTATTGGCAACCACCACATCGCAGCTTCGCTTGAAGACCTCGAGATCGCGCACCACCCGTGAGTTGAAAAAGGTTTCTTCCTCCAATACCGGCTCGTAGACCACAACTTCCACACCCTTCGCCTTGAGACGTTTCATGATGCCCTGAATGGACGAGGTGCGGAAATTGTCCGAACCGACCTTCATGATCAGCCGATAAATACCCACTCGCCGCGGTTGGCGCTTGAGTATGGATTCGGCGATGAAATCCTTGCGTGTGCTGTTGGAGTCGACAATGGCGCGGATCAGCGTTTGCGGTACATCGCTGTAGTTGGCCAACAGCTGCTTAGTGTCCTTGGGTAGGCAGTAGCCACCATAGCCGAAGGAGGGGTTGTTGTAATGGCTGCCGATGCGCGGGTCGAGGCCGACCCCCTCGATAATCTGCCGCGCATCCAGGCCGTGCGTTTCCGCATAGCTGTCAAGCTCGTTGAAATAGGCTACGCGCATGGCCAGATAGGTATTGGAGAACAGCTTGATTGCCTCAGCCTCGGTCGAGTCGGTGAACAGCATCGGCGCATCCTTCTTGATCGCCCCCTGCAGCATCAGCTCGGCGAACAGCTCGGCACGCTGGGAACGCTCGCCGATGACGATGCGCGACGGATACAGGTTGTCGTACAGCGCTCGGCCTTCGCGCAAAAACTCCGGCGAGTAGATGATATTGTCGCAACCGAACTCGCGGCGCATACGCTCGGTGAAGCCTACTGGCACCGTGGACTTGACCACGATAGTTGCCGCTGGATTGATCGCCAGCACATCGCGGATGACCGATTCGACCGAGCTTGTATCAAACCGACTGGTTTCAAAATCGTAGTCCGTCGGTGTGGCAATAATAACGAACTCTGCTCCGTGATAAGCTGCCTCACCGTTGAGAGTGGCGTGCAATTCGAGAGTCCTGGTAAGGAGAAAGTCTTCCAGTTCTTTATCAACGATAGGAGCACGGTGCTGGTTAATGGCTTCCACCTTCGCAGGGTCACAGTCCAGCGTGATTACCTGAGAATGCTGTGCCAGCAGAGCTGCATTGGCGAGGCCTACATAGCCCATTCCGACAACGGCAATTTTCATCGTGTCTTGGCCTTAGGCGAAGCCTTGGATGATTTCAGTCGGTTGACCTCAATCATGTCTTGCCACACCCGGCGAGGCTCGAAGTTCGAGGTGTCATTCGGTTTGTACAATCCCATGTCAATTAACCACTGCTTCCGGTTGCGTTTTGAATATTCGGTCCAGGTGGAGAACTCGGCTCGTAGCCTTGCTTATTATGCTGGACCACACCTCTGCTTTGTTCGCGCTCTTCGTCCGCGTGACATGCGTCATCTCAAACAGAGATGCAGTTGGGGTACCAGCGCTTCAAGGCGCTGGCCAACCTCTGTGCCGTTAGCTCGCTGGGCTGCACCCGCGACGGCCTGGCGTATCGCCGCATATCCCCAGGGTTTATGAGTGCGGATCAACAGCGATTGCTGAACGTCGGCCTTAGAGAACTCTTGATACAAGCTGGTATTGGGGGAAGGCAGTTCCTGCAACCAGTCATCTGGACGCGCGATGGCTATCATGGGAATGTTGCGCTGCTTGCAGAATACAGACAGATATAGGTCAGCCATGCCAGATTCTTGGAAATGTTGGATATCCAGCCCACGCAGCAGCGATGAGTGAAACGCAACAGTGCCAGTACCCAGGTTGTTCACCAGCGCATCATGCTCAAGTTCTCTCTTGAACATCAATACCTTGCGATACACGGAAAAATACCCCTGCGCCTCCTCCGGGAGCAGCACGCCATGCACGCCTATCACCGCCTCACGGCCATAGTGCTCGATTCGCCGGATCATGCTGGCGACATAATCAGGCGGATAGAGGATGTCGTCGTCTGCCGTGAAGTAATAGCAATCCCCGGGCTGCGCCGCGAACGCCAGGAACTTGCCATTGTCGCGGAGCCCTGGATAGTCGTGCGACAGGTAAACCTGGACCTGTGGATGACAGTCTCGGACAAAATCTGGTATCGACTCGTAGCGATCCAGATACACATGCAAGGCATCTACCTGGGGCGCCAGGCTGGCCAACGTCTGGCGCAACAGTTCGGCGCGCTCTGGAATAGAGCACAGGCTAGCTACCACCGGCTGCGTAGGATTGGTTAGGTAGCTCATGTCCGGCATTACCGGTATCAGGTCGCGAATGACCGGATAACGAAAAAAATCCCGGAAACGCTCTACACCAAGCTCATGGTGCTGACGAGTAAAGGCCTCTACATAGTGGGCGCGTGACGCTGATGGGGGGGGCTCGATCGTGCTGTCGACCGCTGGGTCGTTGGAGATCATGTCGGCGTATGGCGACCCCTCGCGCAAGGTGTTGTAGTACAGCGGCAGCTCCAGGTTGCGGACCTCCCTACCTTTATGAGCAACCCAAGCATTCAGCCGCTGAAAAAACTCCTCATCCGAGGCCTTGCTGGTGCAGTTAAAGAAGCCGACCTCATCGAATACCTGACGGCGCACGCCCAGAGTAATCAGGCCGAGCTTGCTAACCATGCCGTTAATAGGCAATACCTGTCCCGAAGGGAAAAGCACCCGCGAATACGCGCCGCGCACACAGACTACGTTCGGCTGCATCAAGTGCTGCATGCCCAGGCGGATGCGCTCGGGGTGGCAAAGGTCGTCGCCGTCCTGGAAGAAAATGAATTCACCGCGAGACAGCTGCAGAGCGTGGTTTTTGGCAAAGTAGGTACCAAGGTTGCTGTTGAGCCGACGGCAGCGTAGGTTGCCGACCGACTTCTGCAGGCGCTGTAGAATCGACCAAGTAGCATCCGTGCTCGCATCGTCTACTATTAGCAGCTCCAGATTCGACCAGTTCTGGCGCAATACCGATATCACCGCTTCCTCGATGGTGTCGGCGACATTGTGTGATGTCATCAGTACCGACACTAATGGCAGCTGTGTGCCATGCATGCCGGGCAAGCTCCGCATGGCCTCGGCCACTCTAAAATACAGATCCTCAAGCATCACCTTGCATCCGTTGGCTGCGTCAACACGGGGCGACGACAATTCGGTCGGCACAGGCGAGGATAGGGACATCACTGGCAAATCCCGTTCGGACAGGGGATCTAGCCCCAGCTTCCTGCGGGCCATGTTCAGCGTGATCAAGTAGAGGTGGGCTAGCTCAGGCTGTTCGGCCATGGCGCGCTGATACAAATCAGCGGCTAGCAGATATTGGCCTGAGAAGAAGGCTGTCTTGGCGTGGCTTATTAGCTGCATTTGGCTGAACTCAAGTTGGAGGGCGTTGTTTTCATGTGTGGTAAAGATCGAAAGTCTCTAGGGAACTTCGAACAGGTCATTCAAGCAGGGTGCCCTCCAATGATGACGCGGGCTCTGGCTGACTATCTGGTTAAAAAACAGAATTATTCTGAGTGTTGCCTAGGGCTTGTTGGAATTTCTCGCTAACCCGCTTACCGAAGCTCGCACACCGAAAAAACGCAAGCTAGCAATGCCCAATTGCTGCTCGGTGATGAGCTACCGTCGAGCAAGAAAAATTTTGCTCAGGGAGCCATTTTAATTAGCACAATTTAAGTATAACAGGGGAGCATATCTTGTACCGCATGCGAGTGGTTACTCCTAGCGATTTGCCCAAGGCGATGCTGGAGCACTGCGACTCGACGCTTGTGAAGCCGAAGCCATTGGCAAATGCCGACGACTGTTCAATGTGATTGCCACTCTGCCGCGACACTCACAAGCAGCCATTTTGTACTTGATTTTCTGTCACGGGGTTTGGGTCAGGTTGTGTTCCGGCTAATAGGTTGGCACGACAACCATAAGAGCAATTGCAGTCTCACTTAAGCGCCTTGCGCCCCACAGGGCTGAGCGATGGCTGCTTGAACATCGGGTGCAACAATCGCGACAGCTTATGGCGACCTTTTTTAAGAGGGAGATCGCGTCTCTAGGACGGTGTCCGTGCGTCACATTGCCGGTAGTTTTTGATAAATTAGCTTACCATGGCTGCTCAGATAGTCTGGATCATAGAGGTGGTCAGCTAGAGGGCCGACGGCTCCGGTGGCAAGTTCATTGGACTCTAGGAATTAGGAGACGTGTGAAAAATAATCTTGCGTGCGCCAGCCAAGCTAGCAAGACTATGGCTTAGATATTCGTAACGGCGAGTGCTGATCACCTTACCAGTAATTGTCATAAGGACTTTGCAAGTCATATCGTCAATGTCGCGCGATAATCTCGCTTACCACGGTTCGTGAAAGTTGCTGGCGCGTGCGTGGTAAATGTAAGTATTTTCATGCCGCCCAGCGAACAACTGGATACGGTGTTGATGGCGATTCCCGTACGAAAACACATTCTCAACGTTTACGGTTGCCGTCGTTAGGAAACCGAGCGGCCACTGCAGGCAAGCTCGATAAGAGATCCAAAAAAGCATGATCAGTCCCAGTGCGCTGGCCATGCTTTCAACCACCTAGTACCTCAATCGCCTGCCATTGCACCGTTTCGAAATCGTACTGAGTCGACCCGATTGGGATATTCTACAGCGGACACCGGCGAACTGGGTGATACAGTGTAGCGATACCACCGGTCCTTTGATGAATTTAATGCTTGACCGGTTGTTGGGAAGTCCGGTGATCCACTGTGATCAAACAAGGGGCCAGGTTGTGAAGGCGCCGGATCGGGACTCATCCAGCTAATCGTGGATATAGGTGCAAGCCGCCGGATTGAATCTTGTGCTGTTCGAATACACCGCCAGTCGTACGCAGGGTGTGCCGTTTAGCCTACTGGAAAGTTATCGCCACTTCGTGATGACTAATACCTACGCGGCTTGCCACTGTTTGGCGTTGCAGCCTAGTGTCGAGCGGTTGGCGTGCATCGCGCATGCACTACGCAGGTTTGTAAACGTGTAGACATGCAGCCAAAGGATAAGATCTGACGCGTCGATATCTCACCTGGCGATGATCTACAAAGTTTTAGGTACGACCGTGAGCTAAAAGAATTCAGCGATGAATAGCTTTTATCGGCAGTAAGTAGTAATGGCTCCCTATCCTGGGTCAGTTGAAAAGCTGGCTTGATAAAACGTTCGCATGTGGGACCACTAAGGGATTGGGTAAGTTTGTGAATTATTTGACCAGTGACTGGAGCTGATTCGTGCGTTACGTCGATGCCGGTTATTTCACTAACGACAAGTCCTAGGCAGAGTTCGTAATAAAACCGTTTGCTATCTGGCGCAAGGCATGCTCGTTGAGTAACACCCTAAAAGGTAAGATCTACGGCCAAGAACTCTCAAGGTGGCTGTGTCATTTACCGGCGCGGCTGCCGCAAGCATAGCCGCTGGAAGATTATAAAGCGCTGTTGCCGTGGGATAGCGCAACAGAGGTCCCACGGTAAACAAGTGCCTAATTTGTTGTGAATCGGTTACTTACCAACCCTAGCGGGCTCACTCTTCTCATGCGCCGCTTGAGGCCAGAGTCAAAGTGGACCTTGAGCACGGTGTAGACCAGTCGACCACAATGCAAATAAGTTTCATGTGGGCGTCTTTTCATTGTTGAGTTGTGTTCACTATAAGCCTGGTACTTCAAGAAGCCGAGGAGAGGGGAAGTCCATCCCATTGTTTTGGGTGTCAACGGTATTCGGGTATAAAGATTGCACTTTTCACCGCCTGATGAAAACACTGATCGTTAGGCCAAGCTATTGACCTTTGCATGATACGAACACGGCTGCTGATTGGACGAAAAATGTTCAATTAATACGAAGAAGTGACATGAAAGGCCGTCGCTCAGGGATGAAAACAAGTTAAGGACAGAAAATGTTTGAATCTGATCAGTCAGCGTTTTTTCAAGCTCTACGCCGAGTTGATCAAGAATACTGAATGTTTAGGGTTTTTCTAGCGAAAATTCAGATGTTGAGACGTAGGCGAACTGCTTAATTTTGTGAATGCCAGATACGCCGCTTAACTTTTTTCAGAGTAACTGCTAGTATCCTAAGAGTGCAGTCTGTTAGTCTAGGTAACTAAAGTTTGGGTAATCATCATTCTAATTGAAGTGGATATTGTGGGGCCCTTACGTGCTATTTGTCTGTCGTGTAGCAAGTCATATAAATGAGGAAAATAGTTTGAGGCTGAATTTAGAAGAGGTTTTAAGCATAAGCTCAACATCGGATGCGATTATAAGTACCGAGCAATGTATCGCTACCATTAGATCAATAGATAATGGAGATAAAATACTTTTTATTGAAATAAATCCTGATACAGAAGTTTTGATAGCGCATGCGCCAGTGCTCTCAAGTAAAAAGCTTGATTTAAAATACAGGTCGCCAAATGTAGATAATCGTTATGGCTATAATAAGCTTACTGGTTGGCAGTTATTAGCAGATTGCGAGCGCTACAGTTTTATATCTAGTAAGCAATATATTTATAGAGAATTGAAGGAGGGTGACTCAAAGCTTCTTGAGTTAATTGAGGAGCGGCCTCTGCAACACTTGCTCGCTGAGGGAGAGCTGAAAATATCTCGTACGGAGTATTCATCCAGTGTGTGCATAGTAATTAGCTCTCATGAATTGTTTGAAAGTGAAGAAAGTCTGGATGCTTATTTGTCAATGTACTATGGTGAGCTTTACGCAAATAATGCCGCCTGCAGTAGCTGGTACTTACCTTATGCTTTAAATACGAAGCTTGCAGAGTCAATAATTCCATATACGCCTGATGGTTATCAAGTTAGCGTTCATCACAGTTCAAAAAAAGAATTGCTACCTTTATTCAGAAAATATCATGATCGTTTTTTGTATAATCTTTTGGTTAATGCGGTTGTGACTGTTACCGAGCACCATCCTAAGGCTGATGGATTGTTTCTTACAACATTCACTTCTTCGTGGTTGTTTAAACGGTACGGGCTTTCTGCGCCATATATTGATACACGACTTAATGAGACATTTTCGAATGCATATGAAGATATAAGAAAAGAGATACCTTCATTGAGTGGGGTTGATATAAGCTTTAATTATGCGGAGTTTCTACTTAGGAAAGAAAAAGGCAACGGGGTTTATCGAACAAAAAATGGACTTTTCTTTCCGGATTATTTTGATCTTGATAGCAAGCACTTTACGCACACTTCCCTAAATCATCAATTGGGGATTGCTTCGTACTTCCTAAAAAAATATGAACAATCCAAAAAATGCATATATTTAGAAACTTATAAAAAGTTAGTGGATTTTATAAGGGATACTGCGCAAAATTGGATTGATAATTGTTCTGGGGATTTATTCTATGAGATAATAAAAGGGAGTGATGGTAGTTGGAAGTTTCAATCGAAAGATTATGTGTATGTGACCCTTAATGACTTGCTTAACGTTCTTAAGAATTACAGATCGTTATTCTTAAGTGATATACCTGAAATAGAGTTATTGATTAAGTCCAAGCTTAATTTTTTAGATGATAGCGGTTTTGGTATTTTTGATTCTTACGCACCAGCGCCATCTGGTGAGGGAATGATGAGTAAGGAAGTGGCAAAGAGGTTGCTTAAAGAAACCGGCATGGACAGGTTTTCAAAGAAAAATTATTTCAAAAAAGATGAACTGCACAACTATTCTTACAACTTTGAGCTAGCCTTGCCTCTACCGGTTTCTCGTGCAATTTCTCGCCTTCAGTTTATTGAATACTCTCAGGGCTCTATTCGTTTCAATGATCCTGCAGTTTTTCATTGGAGTTATGCTATCGAAATTTATAACGATATAGAAATGATTGGGCGAAGTGGGTATTTGTCTAATCCGCTATTCAAAACACCATTTAATAGCAATAAAATTACAAAGCTGAACATATTTATCAAAGATGAAGATTCAAATAGCAGGATAGCTAAAGTCACCTTAACTCCAGTAAATGATAGTGAAGTGCCTTGGCTTAACTAGCTCGTGCTAGTTTTAAATATGATTTAGACTGATTGGTTGCAGAAAGCTATTATGTGCTTTAGAGTTTAAATCAACTACCAAGCTGAAGATGGCCAACTCAATACGCATGAATAAATTTACGCTTAAACATTATTTCAATGATGTCATCGCAAGTGAAGATTTTCATATTGCAATCGATCATGCTGATTGCATAACAGATGAAGGTATATCAATTCCGCCATTAACAGGCTATGAGTTTGCTTGCTATATAAATTATAAAGAGAAAGCTATAATTGATCATAAATACTACCAGTTCATCAACATAATATTTGAACCAGATCTGGAAATTGTTTCCTTCGAGATTTTCGCAAGAAAAAATACCGGTGGAAGGCCGTGGCGTATCATCGGTCGCCCTGTTGAGCGCTTCATAACACTGGAAAACGGCACCACCATCCCTTACAAATTGACTGAAGGGCAAAGTAAAGATCTCGTTATTTATTTTGACTATAGCCGCCTAGTCTCCAAAGTGATGCTTCATGAAGAGTACTGTCCTAGCTTTGGGTTTAAAACTGATAAAAACGTTCTCGTTTTATCCAATAATTTTGGATACTGGGGTACTGCATCTTTATTCGACTCGAATGGAAAATTTATTGTCCCGGGTATATTGAAATTCATAAGCAAAACAATTGAGGAGTTGGGGTGTGAGCGCGTGTTCTTGGTTGGAGCATCTCAAGGCGGTGTCTCTGCCCTTGTATATGGAAGTCTTATTGAAAAATGCACAGAGATTTTTTCCTGTGTTCCTATGCCGATAAACAAAAAAGTAATGCTGAAGCATATGTCGCATACAATTAACTCTGACGACATATGGTTTTCTTCAAAGCTTTTTACGGACTGTTTGTCGCGCCGCAATGTTAATCTTTATTCCACCGTTGGTGATCCCATTTGGGAGTATCATAAGAAACTGGCTGAGATAGGGGGAGATAACATTCGATTCGCCCTGTGCCAAGATTCAAATGTCGGGCACGAGAAATGTCTAAAATATTTCATCAAGGAAATATATCAACGCATAGAGAGTTTATAGTTCCCTATAGTCCGGTCGGGATGATAATCAAAACTATGATACGGCATCGCTCAAGTCAAGTATAGGTTTTTGGCCTGCGCGATTACTAACAATGGGCTGTGATTCTCTAAGTATGCGGGCCATAAGTCCTCAGTAGCTAAACGTCGATGCTGTGCTCCTGAGTTCTCTCCGGAGCCAGCACATCATACTACCAACCGACACCCAACTCGAAAACCGCCCAATCCAGAAACACCGGCTAGCATTTTGCAGCTATCAAACCAGTGTAATACGATTCTTCGTGGATGTGGAATTGGTATGGAGCTTACTACAAAACGATTATGCGAAAAGTCTTCATCAACTTTGAGTTGAAGCTGCAAGGCTCGTCGGAGGAGAAAGGCATTTTGGCGCACAAACGTGTCAGGAGAACTGGCTCATTCGGACGCTGAGAGAATCTCCATTGTATTCGCGACCGGTTCTAAGCAATGAGCTCGACTAGAAACCAGGGCGTATAAATTGAGAAACTCAGCCTCGGTACTTCGAGAGCATGAAGTTTAAACATCGATGGCCACAGTGCGGCGGCTTATTATCTTTAGTCAAAGCGTCTGGAGTCCGAGCGATTTAAACCTTTGCGGATGCAGTCGACGAGGGCATTGTGTTGAGTGTCCGGGAATAGAACTGATTGCTCGACAGTTTTGACATTTGGCACAACTGCCAGGATTAGGTTTTACTCCAACTTCATCACCTGACAGGTATTATCCATGACATGATTTCGATGCCTGTATGTTTACCGAAGATCCAACTCTTCAAGTCCATATGCTTGACGTGTTCGACGCGCTCGCTCGGCAGTAGGTGGTAGGTCACGCATACCGAACACATATTGTTGACCTTTTAGAACAGAACAAGCTGCTGCTTGACCGTTTGATCGATTATAAATCGGAACAAACGGTCGAGCAAATGACGACACAATTGACGTTATTCAACGAGCTGGTGAGCGAATCGTCAAGGTAAGGCAATAATCAGTATGCACAGAGAAAAGCTGGGAGCAATAAGATTGTTTCATTGACTTGACCGATCAAACCATTTGTTTACGCGATTTCCAGGAAGAGATCTTTTACAGATTGAGAAAATATATCAATGTTGTAACTGGCTTGCACGAGGGCGCGACCATCCTCAGATTCGGACTTTATGGAATCTGGTGATTTGCTGAGATCTAAAATTTTCTCTACGATTTCGCTGACTTCCTTACAAATGGATTTTTCCGGCCATATGTATTCTGCACCAGGCCAATACCGTATTATTGATACAGCTCCCCCGGCAAATCCATCTGCTATGGCAAGGTGAAAGCTTTCAGGGCCAGGAAATCCAAAGTCTGTTTCACTCACTGAAAGCACGTAGCCGACACGCTCGTTCTCAAGTGCAGTGGTAATATCGGCATGTCCAAGGAACTGTATGGAGTTGTTTAATTGATTTTCTGAAATTAGCTTGCTGCAGGATGTAAAGTAGCTCATCTCCGACACGTCTTTCGCGATCCAGTTCAACTCTTCTGGGCGTTTACCGAATACTTTTAAGTTGAAGCGTGCATCTCGCTCACGGAGTTTTGCCAGAATTTCCAGTGCGGTTATAAATCCTTTTCTTGATGGTAAAATACCAATAATACCTAAAGTGAAACGTCGATCGTCATGCCATGAACGTCCATATTGCTCAGTTCGAACATAGTTATGAATTAATCTAGCTTTTTTTCTTGGGATATTGGGGTATCGTTCAAGAAGGCGCTCAAAGAAAAAGGTCGAAACTGCTATCACAGCATCGACTGATTCCATCTTCAATCGTTCACCATGCGTTCTTCCAAGTTCCATGCGGTGCATGCGTATTACTAGGCGTTGATTTGGCTTTTTATGCTTCGAATACCATTCCGCATTTCCAAGCAACCACTCGCACCAGATATATTCTGCCCATTCAAGGTGTTCAAGGCTAGTGGCTTCATCATGGGCTTCATGCCCTTTCCACTGATCGATACGTATATCAAAGTATGCGTCAAGCTCTGAAATCGCATCAGCGATAAATTTTAAATCATAGCCAGCAATAAGCAGGCGAGGTCGAATTAGCGAGGAAAAAGTTAGGAAGTCCCCTGCTCTTGTAGCAGCAAGAACATCTTTTAAACGCTGCGTGTAATTGAAGTTCTGAATCAGCAACCAATAACGGTTGACGAATCTGGCTAGGCCCTTGAAAGTTTCATCGTCTATATCGCCACGATTACGAAAAAGGAGAGACTCCAGAGCAACACGCAAACCGACATGGAGTCTTTTCGTGATGTAATTGACTCCGGCTGGCTTCATGATTTCCTGTACAGTTTCCCAGACCTCCAGGTGATCTCGTAGTTCACGGCGCCCATAACGCTGAGTACTTGCTGGTGTGAGTGATGGCAGCTTGTAGTAAATATAAGCTGGTGCTGTAAGGTATTCGATTCGCTCTGAGTTAGACAGGACCTTAGCAAGAAAAACAGTGTCCTCCCCCATGCGTAAATGTTCAGGCCAGTAAATGTTGTTTCTTAAAAGAAGATCTTTTCGAATAAAACTGTCTACTGTGGTGCTTTGCCCAGAAATAATCATCTCTCTGCGCTGTTGTGGCGTAAGGTTTTCGTTCCAGTGAGAAAGCCTGTTCATCACCTTGCGCTGTTTTCCATCCTCAGCAATCAACTCAGAACGAACAAGGTCGGCGCCGGTATTTTCGGCAAGTTTATATAGCTCTTTTAGAGCAGCTGGAATTATTTCATCGTCACAGTCCAAGAAATAAATATATTTCCCTTTGGCTTCTTTGATTCCTCTATTGCGTGGTCTTGATGGAGATCCACTGTTTTTTTCAAGGCAAAATACACGCCAATTTAGTTCTTTTTCACTCTCTTTTTTTATAAGTTCATATGTGCCGTCAGTTGAACAGTCATCGATGAAAATAGCTTCGAACTTATTGCCTTGAAACTCGATTTTTCTAAGAGAAGAAAGGCATCGCCCAATTTTGTCTGCGGCATTGAAGCATGGTATGACTATCGAAATATTTATGGAGGTGCTCATACATAATACCCATACTTGCTTTCATTTCTACTTGTCAGCCATGTGCCAAAACTATTAGCTGGATTGATTGTCATGGCCCCTTCTGCTATCGGAAGGATGCAGTATTTTTTACTGCTGTCATTGGTTAGTACAATAGGGTGTTCTTGCATGTACTGAAGATGTAGGAGGCTGTCTTTAATATGATCCGGGTTTGCAAGGTGGCTTTCATTTATTTCGATAAAGTGCGTTGTTTCAATTGGCTGATAGCGGTCTGGCATTGCGTAGAGTGAAGCATGACTGAAGGAGGTGACGGTTACACCAAAGCGATTGAACTCCTTATAAAAACTGCCGATTTCGAGTTCGGGCATGTCTTTGGAGGCAACTAGCAACAACTTTGAATCATTCAGTGATGCGCCATGCTGTTGAAACCATGCAATGGCTGACAAGGCGTCTGCACGCTTTGTGATTTTTGCGACAAACGTCAATGTGTTATCTCGCTTTGCATAACGGATTCCAATTTTTGTTAATATGCTATGCCAGCGTTGGGTATAAGTATGTTCACTCAGTGCCTTTTTAAGAGCCCTTGCACGAATATCGTCGACCTCGTCCTTCGAGATCGTGCGCAGCCGGTCTGGTTCTTTATCTGGGTAGATTATCAAGTCGCCAAACATTTCCCTTGTTCCCGCGGAATCATTTGAGATGACGAGCGTGTTAGAGGACATCAACTCAAAAACTCGGCGAGCAAACATTGTTGGCGAGTTTGTGACAGTGTTGAAATTTAAGCCGAATAAGCCAGATTTATAGACTTTTGGCATTTCATTGTGAGGCTTAGATGGAAGCAAGAAATTTTCGTATTTTTCCGGCCATTTATGCAGCGGGTCTGAGTCGCCATAGTAGCGATCATAGATTTCAAGTTTAAAACCGTCAGCCACGATGCTGTCGAGTATATCCGACATGTCCATGCTACGTTTTTTGTGATTGGCGTACCAACTACCGGCAAAGACTACATTGCTTGAGCGATGTCCGATTTCAATTGGATTAAATAACTTTGGATTGGTGGCAAACGGTAATGCAAATGCATTTTTAACATTGTAGTTGTTTTTGTAGCTATCCACACATTCAGCTGCGGTAGTGAATACAAAGTCGAATTCTTGAGCTGTTTTTACAAAATCGTGCACTTTATCAGTGTGGTGAGTTGGATCTTCTTTATTCCAGAAAATAGTCGGAATGCCTTTTGATCGGCAATGCTTGAGGATAGAAAGTAATGCGGTTCGGTTTTCTTTTGCAAAGTTTTTGCTCGCGTAAACTCTTCCCTTCCAAGGGCGTTGCTTGGCATCAGGCCCTGACCATGCTGACTCGCAGAAAAATATATCAGGCTGATGTTTCTCAAATAGCTCCTGCCAATTATCTGGCTCAATTGCAATTGCTTGAAATTCATCTGAAAAGCTATTTGTTGTGAATTCGTCGGCAATTAGTGCGACTTTGAATTGGTCGGCATAGAGGAGGCCATTGGAGTCATGAGTTGCTCGGGGAGTGCCAGGCTTGTTTAATATTCCTTGTTTGGCGTCGCAGCGTTTTTTGCATAACGCTATGTTGGCTGCAAAAAATTTGTGTCCGACGAGGTCCCCAGCTTTTTGATAAAGCACCAATGCGTAAGGGTAGTTTTTTTCAGCGAAAGCTTTTTTTGCTTGACTTACAAGACTCATAAATCTTCCCTGCTTATGCGAGCAAGCCGACGGCATCAACAATTGGACCGTGCTGACAAATACTGTCCAATTCTTCAATAAAAAGTCGATGTTTGACCAGAATGCACGCGACATCGGCTGTCTCCAGCGCTTCAGTCAGAGTATTCAGGGTCAGGTTAGGCCGCTTGAGTCCTTGATCCAGACTTTCGATATTGGGTTCCACCGCCATTACCTGGCAGCCCAGATCCGCCACCTTGCGCGTGATGGCCACGGCAGGGCTTTCACGCAGGTCGTCGATATCCGGCTTGAATGCCAGACCCAGGCAAGCCACTCTCACATCTGCCATGGTCATGCCCGGCTTGGCTGCCAGGGTGTCGGTAATGGCAGCCTTGATCTGGTTGAGTACCCATTCTGGCTTGAAGTCGTTGACCTCGCGAGCGGTGCGGATGATGCGGGCTTCATCCGGCGCGGTGTCGACGATGAACCATGGATCGACGGCGATGCAGTGTCCGCCAACACCAGCACCCGGTTGCAGGATATTGACCCGGGGGTGATGGTTGGCTAGGGAGATCAGTTCCCAAACGTTGATGTCGAGCCTCCCACAGATCATTGACAGTTCGTTGGCGAAGGCGATGTTGACGTCACGGAAGCTGTTTTCCGTTAGTTTGCACATTTCGGCAGTGCGGGCGTTGGTGACGATGCACTCACCCTCGACAAAGGTTTTGTAGAGTGCCACCGCCATTTCACTGGCCTTGCGTGTCATGCCGCCGATCACGCGGTCGTTGCTCACCAGCTCGTGTACTACCTTGCCCGGCAGTACCCGCTCTGGACAGTGGGCGACTTGCACGTCGGCTTCTTCGCCGGCCTGCTGAGGAAAGCTCAGGTCCGGGCGGGCCTCGGCCAGCCAGGCGGCCATCTGCTCGGTGGCGCCAACCGGGGAGGTGGATTCGAGAATCACTAGGTTGCCCTTGGTGAGCACGGGCGCAATAGCCTTGGCTGCGGACTCGATATAGCTCAGATCCGGCTCGTGACCATCCTTGAATGGAGTCGGTACCGCTATCAGGAAGGCATCGGCCGGCTCGGGAGTCAGGGTGGCGCGCAGGTAGCCTTCGGTGACGGCTGCGTGTACCAGCATGTCCAGTTCAGGCTCGACGATATGAATCCTCCCACTGTTGATGGTGTTGACAGCAAGTTCGGAAACATCGACGCCAATGACCTTGATCTTGCGTGAGGCGAACAGGGTGGCAGTAGGCAGGCCGATGTAGCCTAGGCCGATCATGGAGATGGTTTGGAAGGATATGGATTGGCGGGGCATGTCTGTTCCTGACAATTAGTGTCGCATTCCTGGCGCTGATTCACCGCGAGGCATGTCGGTTTTAAGTTTTACTGCAGATATCGTGGTGGGTGTGGCTGGGCTTTATTTGCCCAGCAAGGTGTCGATAATGCGCTGGCAGGCCCGACCATCACCGTAGGGGTTATGGGCAAAACTCATGGTCTTGTAGGCCTCTGGGTCCAGCAGTAGGTGATTCAGTGCACGGACGATATTGGCTGTGTCGCTGCCCACCAGCTTGACCGTTCCAGCCGCGACCGCTTCTGGACGTTCGGTGGTGTCGCGCATCACCAGAACCGGTTTACCCAGCGACGGCGCTTCTTCCTGGATACCGCCGGAGTCGGTGAGGATGATGTGCGCGCGGCTCATCATGTGGACAAAGGGCAGGTAGTCGAGAGGTTCAATCAAGTAGATATTGCCGATACCAGAGAGCAAGCGGTTGACCGGCTCGCGCACGTTGGGGTTCAGGTGTACCGGATAGACGATGTCGACTTTCGGATGTTGCTGGGCGACTTCCATCAGTGCCTGGCAAATGCGTTCGAAACCGCCGCCGAAGCTTTCCCTGCGGTGGCCGGTGACCAGAATAAGTTTGCGAGCAGGGTCCAGGAACGCTCCAGGCTCGGCCGCTTTGGCAAATAGCTCCTGATCCACATCCAGCCGCTTCATTACGTCGAGCAATGCATCGATGACGGTATTTCCAGTGACAATGATGCGGTCAGCAGCGATGCCTTCTTTAAGCAGGTTGTCTCGGGAGTTGGTGGTGGGGGCAAAATGCAGCTGTGCCAACGCGCCGGTCAGCTTGCGGTTCCCTTCTTCTGGCCAGGGAGAATAGAGGTTACCGGTACGAAGCCCAGCCTCGACATGAGCAACCGGGATTTGCTGATAGTAAGCAGCCAGACTAGTAGCAAAAGTGGTTGCGGTATCGCCATGCACCAGAACCATGTCTGGCTTGAAATCGCTAAAGACGTTTTTCATGCCTTGCAGGATTGCCGTGCTGACATCGGTCAGATCCTGGCCGGGCTTCATGATGTTGAGGTCGAACTCCGGCTGGATGTCGAACAGATCGAGTACCTGGTCAAGCATTTCGCGGTGCTGGCCAGTGACACAGACTTTCGCATCGAAGCGCTCGTCTGCGGCGAGGGCTAGTGCGAGTGGGGCCATTTTGATTGCTTCGGGACGGGTGCCGAATACGGTAAGAATTTTCACGCAGTTAGACTCACTTTCCATGTTGAGGGTAAACGGAAATCAGGCACGCGTCCTTTTCCATCTTCTGGGTTGTCATCTGCGCGCTCAGGCCCTGGGCTTCGATGTCTTTCAACCAAAGCTGTGCGATTTCTTTCTCGTCGTCGCGGATGTAGTCGTCGAGCAGTATATCGATACGGGCGCTTTTGAGCTGCGCGAGTACGGCCGGGACAGCGGGATAGCGTGCATGCTGCCCGGTTGCAGCCGGAGGTCCATCGACCACCATCAACACCTTCAGGTCCGCCGCGGGGAGGCGCTGCGCCAACTCCTTCAGCGCGGTGTGGCAGCTGTAGTAGGAGTACGTATTACCATTCGGCGCTTGATAAGGCTGCAGTGGTGCGAGTACAAGCTGCACGGCATCGGCCAGCTCTGAATGCTTTAAGTTGGCAAGAGTCTGCGCGTGATATTGCTCTAAATGCTCAAAGGCGACCTGCGAGGTGGCGGGTTTGCCATGGCGCTGGCGGCCGATACGGGCCAGAGCCTTGGCGATCAGTACAGTGGAGGTGCCAGAGCCGAATTCGAGGATCAGGTCATAATCGTTGCTATCGATTAGCTCGAGCAGGTACAGCGCAAAATCTGGGCTGATCGGCCAGCCGTGCATCTGGGGCAGGCGCTCTCCGTGGTTGAGAAAACTCTGGATGCCCTGGAAGGCTTCCAGTTGCTGGGTGGCGTTGAGCATTTCCTTCTTGACTGTATTTTCCAGGGATTTGCCCACGCTGATCAGGTCAGCATTCTGTTTCTTGATTTGTTCACTGAGTGCGGTGTTCTGTTTTTGCAGTTGCTCGGCCATGTGTTGCATGGCACTACCCATGACTGGCACGCGCATGCTGCCGGTGCCTGCGTGCTGCAAGGCTTCCGGCGAGGGCAAGCCCAGTTGGGCCAACTCTTCGCGCGTGCGCGCTTGCACCAGCAGGCGTAAATCTCCGCCTGGCGTGGCGATTCTTACCGAGTTCTCGAAATGCTTGAGAGCCTGTTGCTGACGACCGCCGATTGCTGCGGCGCGGCCTAAGGTATTGTGAACACCGGCAATCAGGATCTGGCTGACCAGCTTTTTGTTGCAGCCCCAATCCTGAGCCAGCCTGGTGAACTGGCGCGCCGCTGACATATTGGCCAGTTGTTGATGGCCTGCTGCCGCAAGTAGAGCCAGCTTGGCGCGGTCGGGATGGTGTTGGAGGGTTTCCCGCTGCAGTTGGGCGAGACTTTGCCAATCGCCGAATTGCCATTGGGTACGGCTGCGCTCCAGCAGATTTTCATCGTAGGGTACCAGTCGCGAGTCTGTATTCTCGCTGCTCTCTACCACTACAGTCGTCTCGGTTTCGCTGTGGTCGTCGCTGGGCCGCGCCTTATGGCGCACCCAGTCGGCAATGGCTTTGAACATAGGAAGTCCCATAGTTAGAGCCCTGGCTCACGAAGTAACAGATCCTTGATCAGTTCGATCTGCGCTTCGGCCTTGATCAGTTCTTCCTGCAGCAGTTGCTGGCGGTGCAGGCTCTCACTGGCTTCGTTTTCGAGCGTCTTGATTTGCAACTGGGCGTTGTCGAAGGTTTTCTTCTGCTCGGCGACGGACTTCTGGACCTGGTCGCGCTCGGCGGTGATCTTGTCTAACTGGGCCTTGCGCTCGCCGGCCAGCTTGGTCTGCTCGTCACGGGCTTTGGTTAGTTCGGTCTTTTCGCTGGCTAATGCATCATGGGCTGTGGCGAGGTTTGAGTTCTCTTTCTCGAGGGCGTCGATTTTCGCCTGGCGTTCACTGGCCAGTTTGGTCTGCTCGTCACGGGCTTTGGTTAGCTCGCTCTTTTCCTTGGTCAAAGCATCGCGTGCGGAGGCGAGTTCGGCGTTCTCTTTGCCGAGGGTGTCGATCTGCGCCTGACGCTCACTGGCAAGTTTGGCCTGTTCGAAGCGGGCTCTGGTTAGCTCGCTCTTTTCCTTGGTCAATGCATCACGGGCGGAGACGAGATCAGCGTTCTCTTTGCCGACGGCCTCGATCTTCGCCTGGCGTTCGCTGGCCAGTTTGGCCTGTTCGTCGCGGGCTTTTGTTAGCTCGGTCTTTTCCTTGGCCAATGCATCACCGACTGCAGCAAGGTCTGCTTTTTCTTTGTCGAGGGCGTCGATCTTCGCCTGGCGTTCACTGGCCAGTTTGGCCTGTTCGTCGGGGGCTTTGGTTAGTTCGCTCTTGTCCTTGGCCAATGCATCGCGGGCGGAGGCGAGGTCGGCTTTCTCTTTGCCGAGGGTGTCGATTTGCGCCTGGCGTTCATTGGCCAGTTTGGTTTGCTCATCACGCGCGACGACAAGTGCGATCTTGTCCTTCCCCAGTGCAGCGTGGGCGACGGTGAGCTCGGTGTGTTCTTTAGTGAGCGTGTCGATCTGTGCCTGTCGCTCATTGGTCAGCCTGGTTTGTTCGGCCAAGGTGGCCTCACATTGCTGCAATTGCTGTTGCAGCGCGACGATTTGCTGTTGGCTGGATTGAGCTGCATGTACCTGTTGCGAGCGCAGTTCCGCGATTTCACTGGTCAGTCGCAGACGCTCTACCACAGAGGGGTTGCGCTTGAATAGCAGTTGGCTCTGCGGGTAGATGGCGTCTGGATCGTCTGATACCAGGTCGTAGCCAATCCCTTGCAGCCAGGTGCTGATCGCACTGGCATCCGCATCGCCCTGATAAAGGGGCTCGCTGCTGCATTCGATCAGCAGCCAGGTGAAAGCCTGCAGGACGGCGGCCGGGGTGCCCTGCAGCAGTTGCAAGGCCTGGCCCGGCGCGGCGATCAACAGCAGATGGGGTTGCTGTTCGTCCAGCTCTTGTTCGGCCAGCAATTGCCCGAGGCTGCGGGCTGGGACTTGCAGTGCTTCGCCACTGCGCAGGTTGGGATAATGCGCGAACAGGTCGATTGCTGTGTTAAGGCTGCTATAGGCGAGGTTGTTAAGTGGCTGCAGCGTTGCCACAGGCTGCTCGTCAGCTGTTACGGCCAGGGCCAGCAGGAGCTCGCCCTGTTCGTGGCGCAGGCGTCGGCCAAGTTCTTCAGCCTGATCGGGATGGGCCTCGGCCAGCAGCAAGTGTCGACAGCCCAGCTGGCGCCAATCTGACAACTGGCTGCCATTGCCGGCGCCAACAATCAGGCCGCTGTGCAGACTATCGAGGCTGTGTTCTTGGATATGTCGCAGCAGCTTATTCATTGGGCGGCAGTCTCGTTCAAGCGGGATTCGACATTGTCCAACAGGGCGTCGAGGATGCGTTGCGCCTTGCGAAGTTCGTGCAATTGCGCCATGCCCGGCAGGCTGGTTTCAGACGGTTCGCAGAGCAGATTGCCAAGTAGTGCAAGGGCCTGATTGTTTTCGGGCTGCTTGAGCAGCAATGACTTGAGTAGGTCGATTGCTTCGTCGCGTTTTCCATCGTCAAGCAGGGCTTCAACGCGTTTCGGCAGGCCGTGATTCTGGATGTAGTGGAGGCGCTTCTGCAGGTTGGCGTCCTGTGGCTGCAGCGCAATGGCGATCTGCATAGCCTCTTCGGCTTCCTCGAACTGGCCTAGCGTGTACTGACTATTGGCGATGCCGAGGTGCGCCCAGTGCAGGCGCAGATCGCTGCCGGCCGCTACGCGGAAAGCTTCGAGCGCCTGGGCGGGCGAATCTTCGAGGATCAGGCACTCGCCCAGCTTGCAATAGCCAAGCGAGTTTTCGCCCAGTGCGTTGTTTATGGCGATCCAAGCGCTGCGGGCTTCGAGCAACTGTCCGGTTTCCTGAAGTCGCGAAGCGAGGCGATAAGCGTCGGCGAAATTGCGCAGCTTGCTGGCGTACGGGGTATAACGGGCGTGGCTCAGCAGCTCGGTCAGCAATTGCAGGCCGAGCGCGCGTGGAATCTGCGGATAGGCTGGCTCGCGTCGCTCCGGACCAAAGTTATGGGGCCCACCTTTGAGTACGGTGCCGGTTCCGGCCTCGCGCGCAATCAAGCTATGTACCTGACCGTCGAACAGCTCATGGGAGAGTTGTAAACCGAACAGGAAGTGACCATCGCCTATGCCTGCATTTTGCAGATCTTCGCGAAACTGTTCTGCGTTGCCATGGGCGACGACTTCACCATTAACGATTATTTCGATGGCAAGACGTTTTTTTGGGTGAGCGGGCGCAAAGGCCCAACCGTAGGCACGGCCGTCCATCACATAGTCGAAGTGGCCGATGACCTCGGTAGTCGATTTGACCGGTGCGGATATGGAAGTCATGGTGTCCTTTCTGCAAGGGAATACTGGTTGATGTTCGCTGGCCGCCCGGATTCATTGCACGACTCTAGCGGGGGAAGTCCTGCCGCTAAGCGAGATCCGATTGGATTGATTTTTCGAAGGTGTTCACTGATCAGCACGCTGCCTTGCGCATCGCTCAGTGCGATCAGCATGTTGCGGCTGGCACCTTTGCTACGGAAACATTTGATTGCGCTATTTCCGATTGGCAAATGGCGAAAGCCAGGACGGCTTTTTATAAAAGTCTCGCAGCAAGAGAAGGCGTGGCGAATTATATATATCGCCAAGTCCAATACCGTGACAAAGGGGGAGTGACTTAGGGCTTCGCTATCCATGCGGTACATCTAGCAATTCCGTTGACCCAGAGATTTATTGGTCGTCTGGGTAAGGGCGAGAAAAGACAACAGAGCCTTTTCAGGGTTCGATGAAACAACGTTTATTTCAATACCGAATTTTACTCGAAAATCTGGGCAAATTCCTACGGAAAATAAAGGTTTTCGATAAAATCCCTCGCGAAAAATTAATCCGGATAGTTGTTGCTCGCAGGCCATTTGTAACCGATTCCACTGATCGATCGCTGTCATATCCAGACTGGAAATACAGGCCGGAAATGCACTGGTTCTTCATAGCTGTGTGCCAATCGAAATAGGTTGGAAGTGTTTGGTCAGGGCTATCACCTGATCATTATCAACCGTGATCTTGGGGATAGCAGGCGATGCCTGAAGTCTTGTCTGGCTGAGCGCCGCTTCTGTCATCAACTCGAGGTCTGTGCAAGTATCGGAAATCAGGGATTGCAGTGTTCGTGCGGCGGCGGGCCGAGGAGGTGTTGCCAATCCTCCATAGGGGCCGCTCAAATAATCAGCCGAGAGTGCCGGGTGGTAATAAGCATCCTGCTGCCCGGATTGAGACCAACGCTCAATGAACATCTGTTGTTCGCGCATAGCCCGGGATTTTTTCTCGGCGGTGTGGTCTTTCCCTCTGCTCGCAGATTCCGCATGTATAAGTTGCGCAAAGGGTGTCCAAATGAGCTTCAAACCATTTTTTTGAATTTTCAGGCAAAAGTCGACATCGTTGAAGGCAACCGGGAATGCGCGTTCATCCAGCCCGCCAAGCCGCTGATATAGCGATTTGCGTACTAGTAGACAGGCAGCGGTAACAGCGCTTTGTTGCCGTGCCAGCTGATTCAGGCCCAGGTAACCAGGGTCCTGTTGGTTGAGGGTGTTACCGGTATGCGCCGCTAACCCGTTGATGCCCACTACAACCCCGCCGTGCTGAACCATGCCGTTGGGCCACAGCAGTTTTGCTCCCACGGCACCGACACCCGGCCGGATCACTTGGCTAACCATTTCCTTGAGCCAGTTCGGTTCAAGGATTTCAATGTCGTTGTTGACCAGGCCGATGAGGTCACCGCTTGCTTTTTCAACGGCTCGATTATTGATGGTGGAATAGTTGAACGGGTAGGGGTGAGCCAATACGGTCACACCGCGCGCGGGCAGACTGGCCAAGTATTCGAGCGCCTGTGGGTCGCTTGACTGGTTGTCGACCACAATGATTTCGAGATTTGGGTAGTCGGTATTCCCCAGCAGCCCTTCAATGCAGGTGCGCAGTAATCCGACCTGATCGCGGGTGGGGATGACAAGGCTGACGCGGGGCAGGGGCCACGGGAGTGGCCATCGGGTACGCAATAGCCCGGGGTACTCCGGCAATGCTTCAACACGAGCGCGCCGTGCCAATCCTTGACTGAGCCATTCCATTGCCTCGCGACGATCCGGCGATGCCGGTGCATCTGCGGGGCTTGCCGGTGATTTGTGATTGCGGTGGTAAAGCACGTGAGGCAGGTGCACCACTGGAGCCTTGCGTCGTTCGCTGGCCAAGGCAATGGCGGCCAGTAAATGATGCCAATCAAGCGCCGTCAGGCCTTGCTCTGGTGTTAGCAACTCCAGGGCTGCTTTAACGATGTGCGCGCTAAATGCGGCACCGGGGCTGAACAGGTCGGCACCGATAAACAAGTCAACATCCCACACGGGTTTAAGCCATGGCAGGCTGCGCTCTCGTTGTGGTCCATCCCGGTCGCAGTCGGCATACGCCCAGGCGCCACCGTCGGACAGTAGGGTGTGTAGTTGGTCGGTCGCATGGAGGGCAAGACGATCACCACCCGTGACGGGAATGATGGTGCTGCACCCTGCAGCAAGCAGTTCGAGCAGGGCAGGGAGGACGTTGTCGGGGTGGCCGATGGCGACTTTACTGGCTTTCATTCGCTGATCGCGAATGCTTGCCAGGCTGATCGAATCATCGTCCTGATTGCCTTCGCTTATCAGCAGCACTCCGGCATTGCCAGGTGCAAGCGCTATGGGCATAGGGCAGGGTTGCTGAAAGCATTCAAACCACTGCGGGTAGTGATGAAAACCAGCGCTCTTAGGTGCCCAGCGGTTTTGCTCGCTGGCCAGTTGCGTGAGCAGGCTCAGGGTGTTCGGGTTACCGGGTGATTGAGCATAGTCACGCAGCAGGCCTTCCAGGCCCTCGGGCCAGCAGCAGATAGTAACCGGGCTGCCGGATAGCGCTTGGCCGAGATCGTTCTCTATGTGCAGGACGTGGGGTTTGCCGTCGGCCAATGCCCAAGGCAGATCGAGATTGAAGCCGTGGTCTGCACTGCTGCGATTGAACAGCGCCACATGACGTAGATCACAGGTAGCACGAAGGTGAACCTGGCTTCCTTCTCGCACGGTGATCTGCATGTGTCGGTTAGGTGCGTCAGGATCCCAGCTCCAGCCGCTCAGTTTCAAACCTCCGTTGTACCAAATCTGGGAAGCGATGGCAGCTGGTTCCTTCGCCCCTGCTCCGAGCAACAGCAGGCTGCCTTCCAGCAATTGGGCCTGGTTAGCGATACGTGCGCTGATCTGACTGGCATTTGTCAGCCAGTTGTCTTTCAGGTGCACGGAGAAACCGTGGAATTGATCACCCATTGTCGCGTTGGGCTGAAATTGATCGGCGCGCACGAGCGCTACGCCGGCGCCATCCACCAGCACTTCGACGACCAGGCGCATACCGGGTTGAGCATTGTCGAGGGCCCAGCCCTGAAGGACGTCGCCGTACAGTCCCGTTATTTCGCCATGGAATTCAGATCGCGGAAGGGAGGTCATGCTATTCATAGGGCGTTCACAGGCAGGGAGAGGCCCTTCCGGAGAGGGGGCAGTTGATCCAGGGGCAGAATGTCTGCCTCGCGAGCGATATCGCTGGCTTCGGCGTACAGTGGCAAACCGTATTCGGCAGCCATGGCTGCCGCGCTCCAACTTGAGTCGGGTGTCGGGTCCAGGCTCAGGGCGGCGGTGCATCCCGTTATGGCCAAGGTTTCGGTGATGCTCAAGCCTGGTAGTTGAACGAGGGCTTGAACGGAGCCCGTCGAAACCAGCTGTGCGAGCCATGGACCGTCGCCCATCACCAGCAACAGATAGGGAAGCTTGTCGCGGTTGAGGCTTCGGCCAAGGTCCAGCCAGCGTCGGGCCAGTTCCGCATCCTCTAATCGGTCGGCAATCAGCAGCGTGCGCGCAGCGACGTGGTTTTTACCTGGTAGGTTGGTGTGCTTGGTTGGCAGCACCAGTTGCGCTTCAGGTAATGCAGTTGCATAGCGGGCTTGCATCGAGCTCCAGGCCAGTTGAACGCTCTGGGCCTGACTGGCGAAGTGGCGCCAGTGCGGGCAGTGGTGCTCGGAAAGCAATGTGTCATCGCGACAGATGACCTGATAGGGGCGTTGCAATTGTGTTGGCAGATCACGGAGTTCTGCGGGGCAGCCAGCCAGTTGCCGGTAGATCAGCTCATCCAGCGGCAGCGACTGCAGATCGCTCAGTAGTTGTTTGGCATCGCTTGGCAGCCGATAGTCGAGCGTGAAGGTCAATGGTTGCAACGCTGCCTGCAAGGTCACCCGGGTATGGTGGCCACGATTTTGATACTTCAATATGAGCGGCGCTGTCGATAGGGCAGAGCCCTCGATGGATAGTTGTCTGGGAGGCTGTCCCTGGTGCTCGGTGAGCATCCAACTGCGCAACTGCTCCAGCCGGGCTCGCTGAAGTGCCTGGCGAGCGGGCTGCAATGGATCGCGCAGGCAAAAGGCGGTGTAACGCGATTCGGCATCCGGGTATCGCCGCCTTAGAATGGCGTTGTTATGTGCCACCCGCAGGATCTTCTCATCTCCGAAAGAGATGCCACCCTGATGCGCAACGAATACCCGAGGGGCGCCCATATGTCGCCAGCCGAAGTTGCGGGCGCGCAGGCACCAGTCGGTTTCCTCGCCGTAGCCGCGCGACAGATGAACCTCATCCAGGTAGCCCACTTCATCCAGCGCGCTGCGCTTTATATACAGGCAGAAGCCGCAGCCCGTTTCGATTTCGACGGCGGCGCTGTCGGTCTGACTGGCCAAGTGGTCCAGTTGTGCCTGTTGCTCGGCGCTGGGCATGGCCTGGCTGACGCGGCTGAGCGGGAAGCTCATCAGTTCGCCGTTATTGGTAAAGGGCGTGACCGAGGCGATGTCTTCTGCTTCGTATGCCACTGCGCGGAGGCGGTCTAGCCAGTTTCCGATGACGCGGGTGTCGGCGTTCAACCAGACCACGTCTCGCTCCGGGCTCAGGGCCATGCCGCGGTTGGTGTTGCGAATAAAGCCCAGGTTGGTCGGGTGGCGCACGTAATGGATCTGCCCGCTGGCGGCCAGCTTCTTGAGGGCTTGGCTCAGGGCTCGATTCGGGCTGGCATCGTCCAGCACCACCAGCCGATGTTCGGTCTGGTTGAGGCTGCGGTTGCGCAGCACGCTGTCAATGCACTCCAGGGTTTCGGCAAGGCCTTCGTACACCGGGACCAGCACGTCGACGGGTTGTTGCCGGGCAACGTTCCCGGCCACTGGCGTTGGCGGAACGAAGGGGGGGAGTATCGACAGTGGGCTGCCCAAAAGAGCGGCGCCATCCTTGAAGTGGATGTGCAGTTCCGGGGTCGGCTGCGAGACCTCCACTTGAATGCCACCATGGTTCGCACTGAACCCCGCCTGTTGTAGCAGAGGGTGAATTGAGTCGGCCAGGAACGGTGTCGTGCGTCCGTTGGCTTGCAGTTGCAGGCGCAGGGGCGTTTGCGGTGCGCGCAGGTTCAGTGCCCAGCCTCGGATTTCCCCGCTCTCGGCATCGTAGCGCACCACACCTACGTTTTTGGGGGCATGGGGTAGCCCGGCCAGCAGGCCAAGCACGAGTTTCAGTTCGTTGCCGTCGTTGATTTCGGGCAGGTGGGCCAGGATCAGCTGGCAGAGTTTTTCCGGCTGTTCGGACTGGCTACGCGCTTGCCAGAGTGCCATGCGCAACGTTGGGTCGTGGGGTTGGTCGCGCCAAGCGGCGCTGAGCATCCGGGTCGCCGCATTGGCGTTATTTTGCGCCAGAAGGCTGCGTGCGAGTAGGGCGCGAACGTCGGTACGCTGTGGCAGCTGATGGGCTGCGCCACTGAGGTAGACGAAGGCGCGTTGCGGGTCTTTATGTTGCAAGGCCTCGATCCCTTTCCAGATCAGGGCCTCGGAACGATATTCGGGGGTATGCAAGGCACATTCGAGGTGAGCCTCGGCACTGTCATGGAGACCGGCTTGGCGGTCGCGATGGAAGTGGTCCATAAGCGATCCCGGCTTATGGTCTATATGTCTTGACATGATTATCTGGGTTTCGCTGTGAAAACAAAAAAGAGGGCCCCGAGAAGGAGCCCCTTTTCAAATACCCCCAGCCTTGCGGCTGGAGGTATTCAGGCTTGTTGCAGGGTGGAGTGTTACGCCACGCCGTGTACTACAACCACGTTGCCGTTGCTGTCGATGCCTTCGTCGGAACCGACGATACCGATGGCCACTTCAGCTTGGGTAGCGCCGTGCTCCAGGGCGTTGGTCCAGGCAGCCTTGCCTTCCGCGTCTGCGTCGCGACCCAGGGCGTTGTTGTAGAGCTCATCGATGAAGTCGGATGCCGACTTGGAAGTGGACTCGGCTGAGCTGCTGATGCTTTGTGCAACCGAGGCACGGTCCGCACCGGCAGTCAGTGCGGCAACCCAGTTCTCCAGACCTGCATCGTCAGCTTCACGACCCAGTACGCTGGTGTACAGCGCCTTGACATAGTCGGTGTCGCTGGCGCTTGCGATTGCAGCCTTGCCTTCATCAGAGTTGGTGAGGCCAGCAATGACGTCGGCACGGCTTGTACCATTGGCCAGCAGGTTCAGCCAGGCCGCCTCGCCGCTAGCGTCCGCATCGCGGCCGAGCAGGGTGGAGTACACGCTTTGAATGAACTCGCTATTCATGTTGTTCTGGAACTCGCTGGAGTTCAGGAAGCCTTGCGCGATGTCGGTCAGTGCAGTGCCGTTAGCAGCATTGGCCCAAGCCTCGGCACCACCTGCGTCAGCATCACGGCCCAGCAGGCCATTGTAGAGGCGCAGTGCAGCCGCTTCTTCATGGGTGCTGGCAACAACAATCGACTCGTTGTTGTCGAAGCTGATGAATTCAACATTCGAAGTGTTGATAGCGTGATCACCGCCGTTCAGGTTCAGCGAATTGCCCGATACGGATGCAGCGAAGTCGGCACGGGATCCTGCAACATGAGCCACATCATAGCCTGCGCCAGCATCGACGGTGTCGTTGCCAGTACCGGTGAAGATCGTGTCGCGGCCAGTGCCAGTCGAGATTTGGTTATCGCCGCTGTTGGCGATAACCACGTTGTTACCGTTGCCCAGGGTCACGGTATCGTTGCCGGCGCCTGTATCAACAGTAGTGTTGCCGTGGCCGACGATGATGTTGTCGTTACCGTTGCCGCTGACGATTACGCGCTCGGCGGTGTCGGCAGAAGAGGTGGTGAAGTCCAGAGCCAGGTTAGCGTCGCTGGCGAAAACGAGTGCCTTGGCGTCGGACAGACCTGGGGTGGTCAGATCAACAGTGACATTAGTACCGGCAGCGCCAACGATGTCAGCGAAGATAGCATGGGTGTTGGTGCCGGTTGGGGCAACAACGCTGCCCACGCCATCCCACGAACCGATAGCGACGGTCTCTGCGTTATCCAGGTTGAGGATTTGCGAGATGGCGTTGGCGGTGGCGCTGGAGATGCTAGCGTTTTGAGCCAGGGCGTCTTTGACGTCGCCGGCCGAGAACGGATTATCGTATTGCATGCTTCAATTCCTGTAGATCAGGCCAATTGGCCCTCATGGCTATATGTTTGCGTAGTCGCAAGGTTTTCCCAGGGAGACTTATAGCGGGGAGCGTTGATCTCAGGATGGGCGAAGATGGAAAGCTTGATTCCAACCAGGGGTTCCTGGCCGCTGGGGCCGAAAAACATCTGGTCAGCAACAATGGGTTGTGGATCGGCGCCTGCGAAGGCGACCTCGCCAGCCAGTCGATAACGACTGCTGTTGGGGCCGGTCAGGCTGAAGCCGACTGCGATCAGGGGCGTGGCCTTGCCACGGGTACCGCAATAGTGACCGGAAAGAACTTTGGGGCTGGGGCCTGAGCCGGCGACGGTACTGGTGTACACCAGGTCAACGCCATCGGGACGGTCTGCCCAGTCAACCAGGAAGCCTTCTATGCCGGTCGTGCCCTGGCGCTCACCGAGCCACTCTTGGGTGGCAGTGACGTCGCCGCGGGACTGGATGTGGCCGATCAATTTTAATGTCCCCGGCGCAACCGCAGGCTGCAACTCGCTGCTGGTTTCTTTAGCGGGGACGGGTGGCGCGAAGTTGCGCATGATGGCGGCGGAAGTGTCGATTCGGTCGATACGCAGATCAACAGGATCAACTTGGACATTGGCCAGGTGGTATTCGGTAATGAGTACGGTAGTTACGCCGTTTTTGACGCGACCGATGATGCAGTCACCCAGTTTGGTTAGCATGTTTTTGCTAACGCCCTCGGCTGGGAAAAAGTCAATAAGACCTTTGCCAAGGGGCGCTTGTTGAAGCGCTATGCAAACAGTTTTGTCTGTACTGGTTTGTGAGGCATAACGAAAGATATACATCCCTGGTTCAAGAAGAGTGACCCGGGAAGTGATCTTAAGTCCATCAGTGCTTTGCGAAGACACGCGGTAAAACTCCTTCAATCCTTGAACTGGATAATCCATACAAGGTTCGACAAATATCTGTTGAACGCATGTGGCCTATATCATTAAAGGCTAATGGCGGATTGGTGGCTTCCTTGACGGCAGGAAGATTAAGCTATCTGGATTTTTTAAACAATCCTGTGCCGAAACAATTTTTGCATGGCAAGGGAGGCTGGCCAAAAAACCTTGCCTGGCCCCCGTGAAATCACGGCATCCGTCTCCTTTCGGGGTGACGCAAACGCCCACCTGGCCAGAGGAGGGCGTCCAAAATTTTTGCAATGCACCTTTCGCAGCCTGGACCTGGTGGTTTGCCTGAGCAAGATCTTGTGCGGCAGGGAAAGGCACGCTGGGAAAATGTTGAGCGGCAAACGATGTGTTCATGGTTGGGGACGGTGAAATACAGGTCACGCGTTTGGGTTGGCCATGCTTGTTGTGCTTTGAGTCTGCCTACTGTTCTCTGGCTGTTAGGCGGAGCATGCAAATTGGCGGCTATGGTAGAGGCAAAAAAACCAATTGTCTTTACCAGCGGTCGACTCGGTACTTGCTTTACTAAAAAAATATTTTTTGTGCGCCCTAAAGAAATCGGGCTTGCTGCCGGGTGTCTTTAGGTCGGTCCTGACCAGCGGGTCAGTATGAGGATGGGTTGTTACACTTGCCCAATTAGTTGAGGGGGAGTGTCGATGGTAAGGGGGTAAAAGAGAGGTTAGTTCGAGCTGGCGTCATTCGTCGCTTCCATCATTAAACTTCCTTTACCAAGCACTTTTTTGGCTGCCGGTGCTGGAGGTGGATGGTACACTTCCGCGCTTTACGCCTTCCCACTCAGTATGGATGCTATGAGTCGCCTACCCGAAAACAACTTGCAAGCCGCCTTGAGGGTTTGCAAGAGCAGCTTTATTTCCGTCGGTTTTTTCAGTCTGTTCGTCAACGCGCTGATGTTGGTGCCGACGTTCTTCATGATCCAGGTTTCCGGTCGCGTAGTGCCCAGCAGCAGCGTCTCCACGCTGGTGATGCTGACGCTCATCCTGACCTTATTGATGTTGACCCTGGGTTCACTGGAGTGGGTGCGCTCACGGATCATGGTGCGTATCAGCAACCGGCTTGACGCCCTGTTGAGCCATGACGTCTATCGAGCCAGCTTCCGCAGGGCTCTGGACAGTGGCGGAATGGATGCGTCGGCCCAATCGCTCAATGACCTCACGTCCCTGCGCCAGTTCCTGAGCGGGAATGGTCTGTTCGCCTTCTTCGATGCGCCATGGTTGCCGATTTATGTCGCGGTCATGTTCATGTTTCACCCTTTATATGGCTGGGTCACCGTTGGTTGCGCAATCGTACTGATCTGTCTGGCGGTGTTGAACCAGCGCTTTACTGGCAAGGCGTTGGTGGAGGCCAACAAGGAAAACGTTGCAGCCTCCCTGCACACTACCAAAACGCTGCGCAATGCCGAAGTCATCGAATCAATGGGAATGCTTCACACCCTGATGAGCCGCTGGGCGCAGCGCCAGCGCAAGGTATTGAGGCTGCAGTCGTATGCCAGCGACAAGAGCGGCATTATTACATCCGTGTCCAAGACGTTTCGTCAGTGGACTCAGTCCATCATGCTGGCGCTAGGTGCTTACCTGGTGATCACCCACGAGATAACGCCGGGCTTGTTGATGGCTGGCTCGCTGTTGCTCGGACGCGCCTTGTCCCCCATTGACCAGATGATCGGCAGCTGGAAGGGCTTTGTCGCTGCGCGGGTGCAGTACAACCGTCTGAACGAAACCCTGGACAAGCTGAGTGCCGAACCTGAGCGCATGAAGCTACCCGCGCCGCAAGGGCATGTTCAAGTCGAGAACCTGATCGTGACCCCGCCGGGTGCGAAAACTCCGGTGATCCGCAATATCAGCTTCGTCGCCCCAGCCGGTACCGTGGTGGGCATTGTCGGGCCGAGCGCGGCGGGCAAGTCGACACTCGTTCGGGCGTTGATGGGGGTATGGGCGCCACAGCATGGCGTGGTACGCCTGGATGGTGCGGATATCAGTGCCTGGGACAAACATGAACTGGGTCCGCACGTGGGTTACCTGCCACAGGACATCGAGTTGTTCGAGGGCAGTATCAGCGAAAACATTGCCCGTTTTGAAGCCATTGATGCCGAAAAAACCGTGCATGCCGCTAAGGTCGCTGGCGTGCATGAGATGATCCTGATGCTCCCCGACGGTTACGACACGGTCATCGGCAGTGACGGTATCAACCTGTCTGGCGGTCAGCGCCAGCGTATTGGCCTGGCTCGGGCGCTCTACGGTAACCCGCGACTGATTGTCCTGGATGAGCCCAACTCCAACCTTGATGATGTCGGTGAGCGTGCTTTGGGTGTCGCCTTGCAGAAGATCAAGGAAACGGGTGCCACGGTGTTCATCGTCTCGCACCGCCCCAATATTCTTGCCCGGCTTGATCGTGTGATGGTGCTGAGTGCCGGCACCATCAGTCTTTATGGGGCGCGTGAGCAAGTTATTGCCGAGTTGGCGGCCCAGCAAGCCAAGACTCAGCAGCGGGTCGCCCAGGCGGCCGCTTCAGATGCGGCTTCGGCCGGCGCGTGAAAGGAATCCATTGATGACCCGTACTACCCTGTTAACCCTCAACGATCACGAGCTCGATGAGGTGCCTACTTCTGACCGAAATATACGCCGGCTCGGCCTGGGGATCGTGCTTGTAACCTTTGGTCTGTTTGGCGGCTGGGCCGCCTTCGCTCCATTGGATAACGCTGTATTTGGCAGTGGCCAGGTCACAGTCCAAAGCTATCGCAAGACGGTTCAGCATCTGGAGGGGGGTATCGTCAAGGAACTGCTCGTGCATGATGGTGATCTGGTGCGCCGGGGCGATCCGCTGATTGTGCTGGATGAGTCGCAGATCAGTGCCGAGTACGAGTCTACCCGTAGCCAGCTGATTGCCGCCAAAACCAGGGAGGCCCGCTTGCGAGCCGAGCGCGATGACTTGCCGGCGTTGCCGACGGTGTCGATTGATGGCCCTGATTCGCAGCGCGCGCAGGAGGCATTGGAGGGCGAAACGCATGTGTTCAATGCTCGGCGTGGTTCGCGTCTTGGGGAAATAGCGGTCAAGAAAGAGCGTATCGCTCAGCTCAGTCAGCAGATCACTGGCCTGGAGACGATGGTCCGTACCAAGGTGGGGCTGGAGCAGTCCTACAGCGGTGAGATCACCGAGCTCAAGGAGTTGTTGGCCCAGGGGTTCGTCGACAAGCAAAGGTTGTTGGAGCAGGAGCGCAAGCTGGACATGCTCAGGTCGGAAGTGGCCGACCATAAATCGAACATCCTGACTACTCGTTTGCAGATTAACGAGACGCAACTGGAAATTGTTCAGCTCACCAAGAACTTCAACTCCGATGTGGTGAAAGACCTTGCCGATGTGCAGAGCCAGGTCTTTGAGCTGCAGGAAAAAGTCAGCGCACTCAAGGACAGGCTCTCGCGGATTGTCATCCGGGCCCCGGAAGGTGGCATGGTGCTGGATATGAAGGTGCATACCGTTGGTGGTGTGATCAGCCCGGCAACACCGTTGATGGACATCGTGCCTGAAGCCTCTCAGTTGGTGGTTGAAGCGCGCGTCGGCACCAATGATATTGATCGAATTTCCTTGGGCAAGACGGCAGACATTCGCTTCACCGCATTCAATTATGCGACCACGCCGGTGATCCAGGGCGAGGTCAGTCGAATCTCCGCGGACCGCTTGACCGATGAGCGTTCCGGTGACAGCTATTACCTGGTGCGGGTGACGCTCACCGACGAGGGTGCGAAAAAGCTTGGCGAACGCAAGTTGTTGCCAGGTATGCCGGCTGAAGTACTGATCAATGCGGGTGATCGAACCATGCTGCAGTACCTCCTGAAACCGGCTCGCAACATGTTCGCCAAGTCGATGATCGAGGAATGATTGTGCGTTTGTTACCTGTTGTGCTCCTCGGTTTATCGGTTTTTCAGGTTCAAGCGGCAGCCGCGCAGGAAGAGCGCGGTGTCAGTGCCAATGATTATTCGGTTGACCTGATGGCGCTGTATCGCGAAGCGCGGTTGGAAGACCCGCGCATCATCTCGGCCTACGCCAAGGCGCGTTCCGCGTCCGAACAGCAGCGCGCCGCGCTGGGTGGATTGCTCCCGCAGGTATCGGCCAACGGCGGTTACAACCGAATCCTGCGCAAAGACGACGCCTCGCGGGAAATCTACGACAACAACAGTTACGGGTTGAGCCTGACCCAGTACATCTATAACAAGCAGGCTTGGGAAAGCTGGCAGAAGTCCAAAAGCGTCAGCCGGCAAAAGGTCTCCGAAGCCGATGAGGCGCAGGCTGAGGCTACGGTGGATCTGGCCAAGCGCTATTTCATCGCGTTGGCGGCCGATGACGACCTGGAGTTGATCATGGCCGAGCGTCGGGCGACGCAAAAGAATCTCGACCAGGTTAATGCGTTGTATGCCCGGCAAATGGCCAAGATCACCGATCAATTGGACCTGCAGGCACGGGTCGACAGCCTGGCGGCCCAGGAAGTCGAGTCGCGTAACCAGGTGCGCCTCAGTCGCGCGGCACTGGCCGAGCTGGTTGGGCGACCCATCAACGAGCGCTTGAGTCGCGTGCGCAGTGATGTGGAGTTCCAGGCGCCTATGGAGAGCCTGGATAACTGGTTGCAGTTGGCAGAGAGCGGTAACCCGGCCCTGAAGGCTAGCCAGAGTGGTGTCGAGGCGGCCGAAGCGGCGGTGCGTGAAGGCAAGGGGGGGCATTATCCGTCCCTGACTTTCAGTCTGAGCGGCCAGCAGAGCGATGTGGGGTATGACAATACACAAACCCCGCGCAGCGACAGCTACGTCGCCACCCTGGGTGTGAAAGTGCCGTTATACAGCGGTGGCTCCACCTCGGCGCGTGTTCGTGGCTTGTATGACGATCAGCAAGTGGCAGAGGAGCAGCTCGAAGGCGTAAGGCGCCAAGTGGTTAAAGAAACCACTAATGCGTACCTGACTGCGCAATCCAGTGTCGAGAAGATCCGTGCGAGCCGAAATGCGCTGTCTTCGGCCAGCCAGTCCAGTATTGCCGCGCAGAAGGCGTTCACCTATGGCGTGGTGAACGCTGTGGATGTATTGGCCAGTGTGCAGAACGAATTCAAGGCGCGCCGCGATCTGCTCAAGGCCCAATACGATTTTGTCATAAACCTGTTTGCGCTCAACCGTTGGGCTGGAAAGCTCTCCGAAGGAAGCGTGGCCAGTGTGAATGCGTGGCTGAGTGCGGACGAAACTAACGTCATTCAACCTGATGCGTCTAATCCGAAGCAGGTCAGTCGCTAGTGTGCTGACTCGTTTGTTGGTCTATCAATGCCGTCCCTTAATCCCAGATTGTCTCACATCCCGCAACAGACACATTTTTGACACCCTCCCCACATCACCTAACGTTGAGGAAGCAGCTGCGGAAAAGCTGCTTCCTCAACCGATGTCATGGAGCGTCATTTATGCGTACAGGCTATTTCTATTTCCTGGTTTTTGCCCTGCTCACCAGTGCTTCTATCACCGCCAATGCAGCGCCTGCGGCCAAGCCGGAGGCATCCAAGGCTCCGGTGGCTATGGAGGCTTCGGCGGGTGTGGAATCAGGCAAGGTGAATCTCAATAAGGCTGATGCGCCCACCTTGCAGCGTGAGTTGTCCGGTGTGGGGGAGGCCAAGGCCAAGGCGATTGTTGCGTATCGTGAAGCTAATGGGCCGTTTGCCTCCACCGAGGAGTTGCTCGAGGTGAAGGGGTTCGGCAAGGCGCTCCTGGATAAGAATCGCGAGAAGCTTCAGGTGAACTAAGCTTGTAAATCTGCCTTGGAAGGCCGGTCATTGACCGGCCTTTTTGCCATCTGGCGGAGGGTGAGCGGTTTTGCCTTTCGTCGCGGAGCAAAAAATTACGACTATCATATGATGCTTAAATTATGGCTATAATAAATACGATTTCCATGTCGGCGCGCTGACAACCTTGGCGCGTATCCTTCCCTCTGGCATCTCCCAGGAGCAATCATCATGACTTCCATCCAGTCCCAAGGCACGGCCCTCGTCACCGGCGCTTCCTCCGGCATCGGTGCTGTCTACGCACAGCGTTTGGCTGCGCGTGGTTTTGATTTGTTGTTGGTCGCCCGTGATCAAGAGCGGCTTGAAGCGGCGGCGAGTGCGTTGCGTGATGCCCATGGTGTTCAGGTTGAGGTGTTGAAGGCGGATTTGACGCAGAAGGATGACGTGCTGAAGCTTGAGCAGCGTCTTCGCAGTGATTCGAGTATCAGTCTGTTGCTGAACAATGCGGGGATAGCGGCGGATGGGTTGTTGGCCAATGCCGATCTGGACCAGCTGGAGCGCATGATTCAGCTGAATATCACGGCGGTCACGCGTTTGGCGTCGGCAGCGGCGGCGAGTTTTGCCAAGGCGGGTCGGGGCACGATTATCAATATTGCATCGGTGGTGGCGTTGTTTCCCGAGCGGTTTAATGCGACGTACAGCGCGAGCAAGGCTTATGTGCTGAGTTTGACTCAGTCGTTGAACGCCGAACTCGACGGCACCGGTGTCAAGGTCCAGGCTGTGTTGCCAGGGGTAACACGCACGGAGATCTGGGAGCGTTCGGGTATCGATGCTTCGCAGATTCCGGAGGATATGGTGATGGAGGCGGGGGAGATGGTCGATGCGGCGCTGGCGGGACTGGATCAGGGTGAGTTGGTGACCATTCCTTCATTGCCGGATGCTGGCGACTGGGATGCATTTGTGGCGGCGCGTCTGGTCATGGCGCCTAATCTTTCGAAAAGCAAGGCGGCTGCGCGTTACAAATGACGCGGGCGAACCGGTGTGAGGTGGTGGCGGTATGAGTGATCGTCGAGTGGTAGTGACAGGTATGGGGCTGGTGTCTCCGCTGGGTAGCGGCGTGGAGGCGGTCTGGGCGCGCTTGTTGGCCGGGCGTTCCGGGTTGCGCAATTTGCCGGATGAAGTAGTGGCCGATCTGCCGGCCAAGGTCGGCGGGGCGGTGCAAACCGTTGCGCAGGACCCGGAGGCAGGTTTTGATCCGGATCGGGCAACGGCGCCCAAAGAACAGAAGAAGATGGATCGGTTCATCCTGTTTGCCAAGGAGGCGGCGCGCCAGGCGATTGAGCAGGCGGGGTGGCAGGCACAAACAGCGCAAGCCCAGGAGCGTACGGCAACCATCATTGGGTCGGGCGTCGGTGGTTTCGGGGCGATTGCCGATGCGGTGCGTACCACGGACAGCCGTGGGCCGCGACGGTTGTCGCCGTTCACCATCCCTTCCTTCCTGGTCAACCTGGCCGCGGGGCATGTGTCGATCGAGCATGGCTTCAAGGGCCCGCTGGGCGCACCGGTCACGGCCTGTGCGGCTGGCGTCCAGGCGATTGGCGATGCGGTGCGATTGATTCGTTGCGGCGAGGCGGATGTTGCGGTGTGTGGGGGCGCAGAGGCGGCGATCGATCGGGTCAGCCTTGCTGGCTTTGCGGCGGCGCGTGCGTTGTCCAGCGCTTTCAACGACACCCCGGAGCGCGCTTCGCGTCCGTTCGATCGCGACCGCGATGGCTTTGTCATGGGTGAAGGGGCTGGCCTGCTGGTGGTCGAATCCCTGGAACATGCCTTGGCCCGTGGTGCTCAACCCCTGGCAGAGGTGGTCGGTTATGGCACCAGCGCCGACGCCTATCACCTGACCGCGGGGCCTGAGGATGGCAGCGGCGCACGCCGGGCCATGTCATTGGCATTGGCTCAGGCGGGGATTTTGCCGGAGCAGGTCCAGCATTTGAATGCGCACGCCACTTCGACACCAGTGGGCGACCTGGGGGAGTTGGCAGCCATCAAGGCGCTGTTCGGTTCGCAAAACGGCATTGCAGTGACCTCGACCAAGTCGGCCACCGGGCACTTGCTCGGTGCTGCTGGCGGGATCGAAGCCATTTTCACGCTGCTGGCGATCCGGGACCAGATTGTGCCGGCGACCCTTAATCTCGATAATCCGGACCCGGCCAGCGAGGGCGTGGACATTGTCCGCGGCCAGGCACGACCCATGGCGATCGAGTACGCGCTGTCCAACGGGTTCGGGTTTGGCGGGGTGAATGCCAGCGTGCTATTCAAGCGCTGGGTTGGCTAGTTGTCCGGCTGATTAAGGTGGGTGCGTGTCACCTCGAGGATCTCGGCAGCCAGCTCGGGGTTCTCGACGCTGCGCGATAGCAGCAGTGCGCCGATCAGTGTGGACATGATGACGATGCTGCGTCGCTCGATGTTTTCGCCCTCGAGGGTGCCCTGGATCTGGCGAAGTCGTGCCTGGAGCACCGCGTCTGATGTAGGGCTTGGCTGGCCGCGCATGCCGAGTTCCGAGGACATGGTCGGCAGTGGGCAGCCTTCGTGGGGCGAGGTCTGGTGCCATTCGGACAGGTAGGCGTTGATGAATGCCTCCAGCGGGCGGTCTTGGGAAAATAGCTCGGCGCAGGTGACGTCCACTTGATCCCCGGCGGCCTGCAGCGCTTTTTCCACCAGCTCGTCCTTGGACTTGAAGTGTGAATAAAAGCCCCCGTGGGTCAAGCCCAGCGCTTTCATCAGCGGTTGCAGGCCGGTCGCGCCGATGCCGTCACGGCGAAATCGCACGGAAGCTTCCTTGATGATGCGTTGGTGGGTCTGGGCTTTATGGTCCTGCGAGTAACGCATCTGATATCTCCGCATCAATGCGCCATATTAACCAATGAAAATTGGATGGTGACTGTACTTCTATTTCTAAAAAGCATGCAGATGCGTCGAACTTGATCGAACCCCAATGAAATATGGCACGAATAGTGATTACTCATTCACCAACGATTGTTGAACAATCCGGGGTAATGAGTATGAACAGCGGGCTGTCATTGGCCGATCAGATCACACTGGAGTTACGTGGCGACATCATTGGTGGGCGATTGCTGCCGGGCATGTCCCTGGTGGAAAGCGATTTGGTGGCCGCCTATAACGCGTCGCGCAATACCATTCGGGAGGCCTTGCACCGCTTGGGGCAGGAGGGTTTGACCCGCTATGTGCGCAACAAGGGAGTCATGGTGCGCCGGCTGGGGATTGAGGATGTGCGGGACCTGTTCCGGGTTCGACGCACGCTCGAATTGCAGGCCATCAGCGCCAGCCGGCCTCTGCGCGAGTATGAGTCCGACCGCATGCTCGAAGCCCTGGAAGCCGCCGAGCTGGCCCGGGAGCGCGAGGATTGGCGCGCCGTCGGCACCCATGGCCTGGCCTTTCACCAACACATTGTCGGGTTGTTGCGCAGTCCTTTGTTCGACGCGTTCTTCACCAACGTCGTCGCGCAATTGCGCCTGGTGTTCTGCAGCGCTCCCGATGAAGCGCGTTTCCAGGCGCCCTGGCTGGCTCGCGATCGGCAAATCCATGAGCTGCTTGCCGAGGGCGACAAGCGCGGCGCCGAAGACGCCATGTGCCTGTATCTCGATGATTCCGAACATCTGCTGTCGCAATTGTTTGCCACTGCTTCCCATCACTGATCGAGGGTGTGTGCCATGTACAAAGACTATCCGGCGGCTTATCAAGTCAGCAAAGGTTCGGCCTTGCAGGTGGACAAGGCTTTCTACGAGCGGGTTCGCGACGCGAAGGACGGGCGTACCCTGATCGAGTCATTCGAAGTGCCGATCCGTACTGGTCGTGCCTGGACGGTGCCGGCCGGGCACGTGTTTCGCGTGACCACGCCGGTCGGGCCGCAGGTGGGGGATTTCAACGTGTGGAACGCCAACGATCCGCGCGAACGCTTGTGGGCGGCGCGGACCCGGCAGTTGCAGGGGGCGCACGTCAGCACCCACGACAGGCTCTGGTCGAACCTGCCATTCTTGCGGCCGCTGGTGACCATCACCGATGACAGCCTCGCCGCGTACGGTATCGACGAACACGGCGGGCGCCTGCACGACTTGCTCGGTACCCGCTGCGATCCGTACGTGAACAAGATGCTCACCGGCGAGGACTTTCACCATCACTGTCATTCCAACCTGACCCGTGCGGTGCTGCCTCACGGCCTGACCGAATTCGATGTGCATGACGTGCTGAACATTTTCCAGTGCACGGGGCTGAACCACGACGACATGTACTTCATGAAGGCCTGTCCGGCGCAGAAGGGCGATTACCTGGAGTTCTTCGCCGAAATCGATTTGCTCTGCGCACTGTCGACCTGCCCGGGAGGCGATTTGTCGCTGGCCATGTGGGGACCTGATGCGCAGGACCCGCTGAGCGTGTGCCGGCCGCTGGGGGTGGAGGTTTATCGACTGGATGATGCGTTGCTTGAGGGTTGGAGCCAGCCGGAGCGTGCGGCGTACCAGGGGATGCATGGGTTGCACATTGCTAAGGCCGATTGGGAATTGTAGATAGGCGAATCACGCAAGAGTACCGCGCCCTGTAGGAGCGAGCATGCTCCGGGCGGCGTTCCGACGAAAAACCTGAGAGCACCGCGGGGTGCCAGACTCCCCGCGTCATCGTTGACCTCCATCGCGAGCATGCTCGCTCCTACAGGCTCTTCCGGTGACTCGCTGTAAAAGCGAAACCCTATGTGGCTGTTACCGCAGGAGTGGATATGTACGCCGTCAACCCACCACGAGATTTTCAAGGCAATTGCATGTCCTTGACCCAGCTCATTTTTTTTAATCCACTCGAACGGTTGTAACTTCGTCCCAGATAGGTACAATGGCGCGGCTCGCCGTCAGGTGAGCGTCGTTATGGTGACCCCATCGGTCCCCCCGCAACGATCAGCCGTGAACCCGGTCAGGCCTGGAAGGGAGCAGCCGCAGCGGTGACATTGTGTGCCGGGGTGTGGCTGGTGGGGTTACCACCTTAACGAACCGCGAGACCCTCTCTCGCGTAATCAATCAAACCGGTTTCCTGTACCGCCATGGCGCCTGCCCATCGCGGCTTTTTGTCGTCTGCGATTTGGTGGCGACATAAAAAAGGAGCTCGACCTGTCGGACGCGACACGTCGATCATCGTTCTTGCTGGCTCTAAGGCTTGGACAAGGCCTGGTCAACCGCTGCAATCAGCTTTCCCAGATCCTTTGGGGGGGCTTTATGTATGACATCGAACAGGTACGCCCGTTGTTCGTCCTCATCGCCAGGGTCGGCGAAAAAGGCTTTCAGCTTCACCCCCAGCACATTGGCAAACATGAACAGTGCGTCCACGCTGGGGGTATAGGTACCGGTTTCGAAGCGGCTGATGGTTTTGGGGTCAAAACCGGTTCTTTCGCCAAGTTCAGCCTGAGTAAGCCCCGCGACCTTGCGGTACCGCCGGATGGCTGGACCCAAACTTGAAATGTGCATCGCTTTAATTCCCATTTAGAATCAAGAACTTAATGATTGATGTAGTAATAGGCAACTGCATTAACCATCACCTTGCTTTGCAAAATGTGATGCATTTCGTAGAATTGCCGTCCAAAAGCGACATTGAGTGAGCTTGTTTCAGATTATGGAATAATATGAAAAAGCCACTATTGCGTAGTTACGCAAGGCGGCGAAAGCCACTTGCAGTCTTGCAGAATATTACCAGCATCGGTGTTGCTGCCTTGAACGGGTTCCACCGCCGGCGACAACGAGCCTGACTCATGGATGAGAAATACCGCAGGGCGGTGGATGCCGCCGCGATTTTTTCCGAGACCGACCTGGGCGGCCGGATCACCCACGTCAATGAACAGTTTTGCGCAGTGTCCGGGTACAGCCGTGAAGAGTTGCTTGGGCAAAACCATCGCATGCTCAATTCCGGCATGCACGCCACTGACTTCTTCGTCGACATGTGGCGCACCATCTCCCGGGGTCATATCTGGAAGGGTGAGATCTGCAATCGTGCCAAGGATGGCAGCCTGTATTGGGTCGAAAGCACCATGGTGCCGGTGATCGAGACTGCCACCGGGCGGGTAGAGCGGTATCTGTCGATTCGCTTTGACATCAGCGAAAAACGCCAGCTCCTGCATTCCCTGCAATGGCGGGTCGGTCATGACGTGCTGACCGGGCTGCCCAATCGTGCATTTCTTTCGGATCTGCTTGATCAGGCGTTGGAGTTCTCCCGGCAGGAGAGCATTCCGCTGGCAGTGTGCATGCTCGATCTCGACGGCTTCAAGGCGATCAATGACGGCTACGGGCATGCCACCGGCGATCTGTTGCTGGTGGAGGTGGCCAAGCGCCTGCGCAACGTCGTGCGTGGCGAGGATGTGGTCGCGCGGCTGGCCGGCGACGAGTTCGTCCTGGTGTTGCGCTACGTCCATGACCTGCCGAAATTGCGGGCCGCGCTGAACCGGATACTGGGGGCGATATCGGCACCGTACTCACTGCACGGCAAGGACATCAATGTGTTTGCCAGCATTGGCGTCACGCTGTTCCCTTACGATAACGAAGATGCCGGGACCTTGCTGCGTCATGCCGATCAGGCCATGTACGTGGCCAAGCAGAGCGGTCGCAAGCGCTTTCACTTGTTCGACGTGAGCCGCGACCGCGAGGTCAAGGCCACTCACGAGACGGTCGAACGGGTGCGTCAGGCGCTGGATGCCGGAGAGCTGCGCCTGCAGTTCCAGCCCAAGGTCAACATGCGCCGTGGCCAAGTCGTTGGCTTTGCGGCGGTGCTGCGCTGGGAGCACCCGCAAATCGGCTTGATGCCTGCCCGGGATTTTTTGCCTCAGGTGGAGGAGACGGACCTGATCATCGATATCGGTGAGTGGGTGCTGGACCGCGTGTTGGCGCAGCTGGATCAATGGCGCCAGGCCGGGCATGACTGGCCGGTGAGCATCAATATCGCGGCGCGGCATTTTCAGCGGGCGGATTTCGTCGAGCGCCTCAAAAACCTGTTGGCGCGGCACGAGCGAGTCGCTCCGCAGCGGCTTGACCTGGAAATCGTCGAGTCGGTCGCGGTCGAGAACATCCAGCATGTCAGTGCCTGTCTGCAGGCTTGCCAGGCGCTGGGGCTGCAGTTTTCGTTGGGGGATTTCGGCACCGGCTACTCATCCCTGAGTTACCTCAAGCGCCTGCGCACCCAGACCATCAAGATCGACAAGTCCTTTGTGCGCGGCATTCTTCATGATGGCGATGACTTGGCATTGACCACGGCCGTGATCGGCCTTGCCCGGGCATTTGGCCGCCAGGTGATCGCCGAGGGGCTGGAAAGTATCGAGCACGGTGAGTTGCTGTTGCGCCTGGGGTGCGAGGTGGCCCAGGGCAATTTCATTGCGCAGCCGATGCCTGCTGACGATGTGCCCGGCTGGGTCGCGGGTTTTGTCGTGCCGGCGCAATGGCGAGCGGCAGATGCCACCGCACAAGGTCATGGCCTGGGTTCAGTCTTGCCTCCGACATAAAGGGCAATGATGTCGTCGATCTCCCCGGACATCTTCATGCGCAGCAGGGTGCGCAGGATGCGCTGCACCGGCACCTTGGGGTCGTTGCGCACGTAGCAGCCGACGCGTTGCTCCTGCAGGAGCGCCACGCTTTGCAGTTGCTGCTGCGGCAACAAGCGCTGGTTGAACCAGTCAAGGGTCCATTGGTTGCTGACCGCATAGCGGTTGCGCCCGGCATGCAGCTTCTCCAGCACCTGTTCCTGATTGCGGGCATCGTCGCGATACAGCCGGTTGGCGTCGAACAGGGGTTGCAGGGTTGGGTAGCTGTAGCCCAGGACCGTCCCGATCGATTGATGGGGCAAGTGTGTTGGCGTGACGGAGGTGTTCGCATCGGGACGGCTGACCAGCAGGTCGGGTTGAGTCCAGAGCGGAATGCTCCAGATATAGTCGCCGGACTGGTTCGGCGTCCAGGACTGCGCGGCGTAGCAGCGTATATCGACCTCGCCCGTTTCCATGGCGTTTTGCACCCGGCCGCGGGGCAATACGTGGAACTGCGCCGGCACGCCGACCTGGGTCGCGAGGCTGAGCATCACGTCATACAGGATGCCCTGGGTCGGCCGGCCACGTTCAAGTTGCACCATCGGCATCGCCCAACTGTCAGGCACCACGAAGCGCAACGGCGCATCAGCGGCCGTTCCGTCCAGGCTTAACAACAGCAGTGCCCCCCAGGCTAACCGCATAAACGCTCCGCTAACTTTGACGCAAAAAGCCCGCAAAATGCAGCTTAGCCAGATTAGACGAGCGCACCGGATGCAATTTGTGCCTTGCTCCGCTAGCATTAGCCGCTTCTGCTTCCTTCGCTGCGACGGTTTTCGATGAGTTATCAGGTTCTTGCACGTAAATGGCGTCCGCGCTCGTTCCGCGAAATGGTCGGCCAGACCCATGTGCTCAAGGCTCTGATCAATGCCTTGGACAGCCAGCGGCTGCACCACGCCTACCTGTTTACCGGTACGCGCGGGGTCGGCAAGACCACTATCGCGCGGATCATAGCCAAATGCCTGAACTGTGAAACGGGTATCACTTCAACGCCCTGTGGCGAGTGCTCGGTATGCCGCGAGATCGATGAAGGCCGCTTCGTCGACCTGATCGAGATCGACGCCGCCAGCCGCACCAAGGTCGAAGACACCCGCGAGTTGCTCGACAACGTGCAGTACGCCCCCAGCCGCGGGCGTTTCAAGGTCTACCTGATCGACGAAGTGCACATGCTCTCCAGCCATTCTTTCAATGCGCTGCTGAAAACCCTCGAAGAGCCGCCACCCTACGTCAAGTTCATCCTGGCCACCACTGATCCGCAGAAACTTCCTGCAACGATTCTTTCGCGTTGCCTGCAGTTCTCCTTGAAGAACATGACCCCGGAACGGGTCGTTGAGCATTTGAGCCACGTGCTGAGTGTCGAGAACGTGCCGTTCGAAGACGACGCGCTGTGGTTGCTCGGTCGCGCCGCCGACGGTTCGATGCGCGATGCCATGAGCCTCACCGACCAGGCGATTGCCTTCGGTGAGGGCAAGGTCATGGCCGCGGACGTTCGGGCGATGCTTGGCACCCTTGATCACGGCCAGGTCTATGACGTCCTGCATGCGCTGATCGAAGGCGATGCCAAGGCCCTGCTCGAAGCGGTCCGCCACCTGGCCGAACAAGGCCCGGACTGGAATGGCGTGCTCTCGGAGATCCTCAATGTGCTGCACCGGGTTGCCATTACCCAGGCCTTGCCGGAAGGCGTCGACAACGGTCATGGCGACCGAGACCGGGTGCTGGCCCTGGCCCAGGCGTTGCCGGCCGAAGACGTGCAGTTCTATTACCAGATGGGCCTGATCGGCCGCCGCGACTTGCCGCTGGCGCCGGATCCCCGTGGCGGCTTTGAAATGGTGCTGTTGCGCATGCTGGCATTCCGGCCCGCGGACACCACGGACGCGCCGAGGCAACCGCTAAAGCCAGTGGGGATCAGCCAGGCCACGGTTGATTCCGCCAAATCAGTGGCTGCCACGCCGGTCGTAGCAAAGGTCGTCGCTGCACCCGTTGCACCTGTCGCGGCGGTGCCTGCGACCCCTGCGCCGGTCGTTGCCGTACCTCAGCCTCAGCCTCAGCCTCAGCCTCAGCCTCAGCCTCAGCCTCAGCCTCAGCCTGAGCCGGTGGTCGAGGCGGTCGTGGTCGAGGAAGTGGTCGACCTGCCATGGAACGATCCGGTCGAGCCAGAAGCCGTTCAACAGCCAGCCGTCGAGCCGGTGCTGGAAACCGCCAGCGAGCAGCCCGAGTTGCCGCCCATGCCGTTGCCGACCCCGGACAGCGTGGTACCGGACGCGCCGGAGTGGGCCGCCGCGCCCATTCCGGAACCGACGGTGGCGCAAGTCGATGCCGCTACCCCAGGCATGGACCTGGATGACGAGCCGCCACTGGACGAAGACTATATCGAGCCAGACATGGACTCGGCCTACAGCTACCTCGACGAACTGGCCAGCGAACACACCGCCGAGCCTGCCGCGGAGCCCGAGCCTGAGCCCGCCGCAGCGCCGGCCACGGGCCTGGCCCTGCAATGGCTGGAGCTGTTCCCGAAACTGCCGATTTCCGGCATGACTGGCAGCATCGCCGCCAACTGCACGCTGGTCGCGGTCGATGGCGACAATTGGTTGTTGCACCTGGACCCGGCCCACAGCGCCTTGTTCAACGCCACTCAACAACGTCGTCTCAACGAAGCGTTGAACCAGTATCACGGGCGGACCCTGACCCTGACCATGGAGCTGATCAAGCCCGAGCAGGAAACCCCGGCCCAGGCGGCGTCCCGTCGGCGTGCGGACCGTCAGCGCGAGGCCGAGGAGTCGATCCACGGTGATCCGTTCATCCAGCAAATGATGCAGCAGTTCGGTGCGGTGATCCGTAACGATACTATTGAACCTGTCGAGGCCCTGGCCAGTCAGGGCTAATAACTGAAGGCGCTCGCCCGTACGGGTTGGGCGTCGTTTAATCCAAGTACTTTTGAGGTGATTCCCATGATGAAAGGTGGCATGGCCGGCCTGATGAAGCAGGCGCAGCAGATGCAGGAAAAAATGGCCAAGATGCAGGAAGAGCTGGCCAACGCCGAAGTCACCGGTAAAGCCGGTGGCGACATGGTCACCGTGGTGATGACCGGTCGTCACGACGTCAAGCGCGTGACCATCGACCCAAGCCTGGTCGAAGGCCTGAGCGAAGATGACAAGGAAATGCTCGAGGCGGTGTTCGCCGCGGCCGTCAACGACGCCGTGCGCAAGATCGAAGCCAACAGCCAGGACAAAATGGGCAGCATGACCGCTGGCATGCAACTGCCACCGGGCATGAAACTGCCATTCTGATTCGCCTTCGGGCGTTGGATGAGCTACAAAAAATGCCAGGCATCGCGCCTGGCATTTTTGTTTCTGGTCACTGATCGTTCCCACGCGCAGCAAAGGAATGCCTAAAGGGACGCTCCGCGTTCCAGCTTCAGAAAGGGACGCGGAGCGTCCCGGGCTGCATTCCCACGCAGAGCGTCACTAGTGTCCGGTAAACATGTTTCATAGCTGAAGGCTGCCTTGGGCAGCCTTCAGCTTTTCTCGCTCCTG